>NZ_CATQFT010000054.1:0-433 GCF_958267405.1 Neisseria maigaei
TGTTTTGCAGTTCGGCCTCCAGCAGGGTTCGGGCTTCCTGATACCGTTCGTAACTTTGGGTATTGCCGAGTTTGTCGGCAACGGCCGCTACGGCTTGGGCGGCGTTTCTGCCGAACTCCTTCGTTACTTCCCTTTGCAGGTTGATCTCTTTGGCGACCGCGTCTTTGTCGAAGCTGTTTTTCAGACGGCCTGTGTGTTGATCCGCAGTTTCGGTGTCGATGCCGGTGTAGATACGCGCTTCGGTTTCTTTTGCAGTCCTGCCTGTTCGGGCAAGTTGTCCCGCTTCGTCGGTGATGTGTATGTTGCGGGTGTTGATGCCGCTTTTCGTGATGCTGCTTTGACTGTCGCTGTCGCTGCCATAACCCACTGATGAACTTGCGCCGTTTTTATCGGCCACGCTTGTCAGGTGTTTGTTTTGAGGTTTATTTTGTGC
>NZ_CATQFT010000055.1:0-63761 GCF_958267405.1 Neisseria maigaei
TGATTATTGATTTTTGGCGAAACCATTTGATCATATGACAAGATGTGTATCTACCTTAACTTAATGATTTTGATAAAAATCATTAGGGGATTCATCAGGGCTCAACCTGCGAAAAGAAACGAGTTGCTACGTAAGTCCGAGAACATGCTTTCCATGGTCTCTGAGCTCGCCTTTGGGACCGACATATCGGTAGAGAGTGACGCGCTCGATGCCGAGTTCCTTGCAGAGATCGGAAACTGAAGTATCGCGCTGGGCCATGGCGGCTTGCGCGAGACGCACCTGAGCTTTGGTGAGCGCGAATTTTCGTCCGCCCTTGCGACCGCGCGCTCTCGCGGAGGCGAGACCCGCCATGGTGCGCTCTCGGATCAGATCCCGCTCGAACTCGGCCAAGGTGGCGAAGATTCCGAACACCATGCGACCGGACGCAGTCGTGGTGTCGATCTGAGCGCCCTTTCCAGTCAGAACCCGCAGGCCGATCTTGCGGTCTGACAGCTCCTTCACCGTGTTGACCAGATGGGCAAGCGATCGTCCGAGGCGATCGAGCTTCCAGACCACCAGCACATCGCCGTCACGCAATGACTTGAGGCAGGCAGTCAAGCCAGGGCGATCATCACGACCGCCGGAAGCAAGATCATCATAGATATTGTCCCGTTCGACACCTGCGGCGCGCAAGGCGTCGTGCTGCAGGTCGAGAGACTGCGAGCCATCGGCTTTGGAGACGCGGGCATATCCGATCAGCATGTATCACAAACGTTGGTTTGAGGCGGCGCTTCGGCCACGATTGCATTGACCTCTGGAAATGTATCTCAACCAGCTTCATAAACAAAGCGTCTTGAACGCTATCAGATTTTGAAAAAGGAACATGTATGCCGCGTCACGTCACTCTAACCGATCGGCAGAAAGACGCGCTGTTGCGCTTGCCGACTTCACAGACGGATTTGCTCAAGCACTATACGCTGAGTGATGAAGACCTTGGGCATATCAGGCTGCGTCGGCGCGCTCACAACAGGTTCGGCTTCGCCCTGCAATTGTGTGTCCTGCGCTATCCCGGCCGGGTGCTGGCTCCAGGCGAACTGATCCCTGCAGAGGTCATCGAATTTATCGGAGCGCAGCTTGGCCTGGGTGCCGACGATCTCGTAGACTATGCTGCCCGCGAGGAAACACGGCACGAGCATCTTGCCGAGTTACGGGGGCTCTACGGCTTCCGCACCTTCTCCGGACGTGGTGCGAGCGAGCTGAAGGAATGGTTGTTCCGAGAAGCCGAGATGGCGGTGTCGAACGAGGATATCGCCCGTCGCTTCGTAGCCGAGTGCCGACGCACCCGCACTGTCCTTCCCGCGACATCCACGATCGAGCGGCTTTGTGCCGCGGCTCTCGTCGATGCCGAGCGACGCATCGAGACGAGGATCGCCAGTCGGCTGCCTATGTCGATCCGAGAACAGTTGCTGGCATTGCTCGAGGAGACGGCTGATGATCGGGTGACCCGTTTTGTGTGGCTGCGCCAGTTCGAGCCTGGCTCGAACTCTTCGTCGGCCAACCGGCTGCTCGACCGGCTCGAATATCTGCAACGCATCGATCTCCCCGAGGATCTGCTTGCCGGCGTTCCTGCCCATCGGGTGACTCGTCTGCGCAGGCAGGGTGAACGGTATTATGCCGACGGCATGCGCGATCTCCCGGAGGACAGGCGGCTTGCGATCTTGGCTGTTTGCGTCTCGGAATGGCAGGCGATGTTGGCCGACGCAGTGGTCGAAACCCACGACCGGATCGTCGGCCGTCTCTACCGTGCTTCGGAGCGTATTTGCCATGCAAAGGTCGCAGACGAAGCGGGGGTGGTGCGTGACACCCTGAAATCCTTCGCCGAGATCGGGGGCGCCCTGGTCGATGCACAGGATGATGGCCAGCCGCTGGGCGATGTCATCGCGAGTGGGTCAGGGTGGGACGGCTTAAAAACCCTTGTTGCAATGGCAACCAGGCTGACCGCCACCATGGCCGACGATCCGCTCAATCATGTGCTCGACGGTTATCACCGCTTCCGCCGATACGCTCCACGCATGTTGCGCCTGCTCGATCTGCGAGCTGCGCCCGTTGCACTGCCGCTTCTGGAAGCGGTGACGGCCCTTCGTACCGGTTTGAACGATGCCGCGATGACCAGCTTCTTGCGGCCCAGCTCGAAATGGCATCGCCACCTTCGGGCCCAGAGGGCTGGCGACGCTCGCCTATGGGAGATCGCGGTGCTGTTCCATCTGCGCGATGCGTTCCGCTCCGGAGATGTCTGGCTTACTAGGTCCCGGCGCTATGGCGATCTGAAACACGCACTCGTTCCGGCACAATCCATCGCGGAAGGCGGTCGTCTCGCTGTGCCATTGCGGCCGGAGGAATGGCTGGCAGACCGGCAAGCTCGCCTCGACATGCGGTTGCGCGAGCTTGGCCGTGCCGCTCGCGCAGGCACGATCCCGGGCGGGTCGATTGAAAACGGCGTTCTGCATATCGAGAAACTCGAAGCCGCCGCGCCGACAGGCGCCGAAGATCTGGTGCTCGATCTCTACAAGCAGATCCCGCCCACGCGCATCACCGATCTCCTGCTGGAGGTGGATGCGGCGACCGGCTTCACCGAAGCGTTCACCCATCTGCGCACAGGAGCACCCTGCGCTGACCGGATCGGGCTAATGAACGTTATCTTGGCGGAAGGGATCAACCTCGGCTTGCGCAAAATGGCGGATGCGACAAACACCCACACCTTCTGGGAATTGATCCGCATTGGACGGTGGCATGTCGAGGGCGAAGCCTATGACCGGGCGCTGGCCATGGTGGTCGAGGCACAGGCAGCGTTACCCATGGCCCGGTTCTGGGGCATGGGCACGTCGGCTTCGAGCGACGGACAGTTCTTCGTCGCTACAGAGCAAGGTGAGGCCATGAACCTGGTCAACGCGAAATATGGCAATACCCCGGGCCTGAAAGCCTATAGCCACGTCTCCGACCAATATGCGCCGTTCGCAACCCAGGTGATTCCTGCAACGGCAAGCGAAGCGCCTTACATCCTCGATGGCCTGCTGATGAACGATGCTGGACGCCATATCCGCGAGCAGTTCACCGACACGGGCGGCTTCACCGATCACGTCTTTGCCGCATGTGCCATTCTCGGCTACCGGTTCGCTCCGCGCATCCGCGACCTGCCATCCAAACGGCTCTACGCGTTCAATCCGTCGGCCGCCCCGGCGCACCTGCGAGCGTTGATCGGCGGAAAGGTCAACCAAGCCATGATCGAGCGCAATTGGCCCGACATCCTGCGCATCGCCGCCACCATTGCTGCCGGGACCGTCGCGCCAAGCCAGATTCTGCGGAAACTCGCCTCCTATCCGCGGCAGAACGAGCTCGCGACAGCCCTGCGGGAAGTCGGTCGCGTCGAGCGCACCCTGTTCATGATCGACTGGATTCTGGATGCCGAACTCCAACGGCGTGCCCAGATCGGGCTCAACAAAGGCGAAGCTCATCATGCGCTGAAGCGGGCAATCAGCTTCCACCGCCGCGGTGAAATCCGCGACCGTTCCGCCGAAGGCCAGCATTACCGCATCGCCGGCATGAATCTGCTCGCCGCCATCATCATCTTCTGGAACACCATGAAGCTCGGCGAGGTCGTTGCAAACCAGAAACGCGATGGAAAGCTGCTATCGCCCGATCTCTTGGCCCATGTTTCGCCGCTCGGATGGGAACACATCAATCTCACCGGAGAATATCGCTGGCCAAAGCCTTAGCGTAGGATTCCGCCCCCTCCCGCAAACGACCCCGTGATGGAAGATTTCTTCCATGTATTGCTGAAAAACCTGTCGGGCATTCATGCCCAGCAAATCCCGTTCAGTCAATATTCTTGGATTTTTCATCTCCAACCCGTCAATCCATTCATTAAAAAGCGGGTCATTACAGCGCACATGTATCCGACCCAAAGCCTCTCTGCCCAGAATTGCCAAGCGCAGCATCTCATTGTCTTCAAAAGGCGCATCATGAAAAGCATATTTGCTTGTGATGTGTGCAGCCAAAAAGCCTTCCGGAAAATACTGTGCAAAGATATGCGGCATGTTGTTGCTGATATATACCTTGCTTCTGTCTTGATAATGCAGGCCTAGCAACGAAGAATTGGGATTGTCGTATGTGAACCGATACATGGCCCCCTTTTCCAAAGTACCGATTCTTTCATCGTTTGCCCAAACATCCAAATGGGTGATTCTGGGTTTACGCATACGATTTCCAGATACGGTGAGGATAGGCTTCATCATGAAAAATTCTTTCAAACGGGAACAGCGGGACGTTAAGACACATCTGCTGATTTAATTGTACATGGCGTATTGCGGATGAAATTCAGTAATACCGCTTCTCGTGCCTTTTATCTCGTTCGGTTAGCATTACATTATTGGGTTTTTGCGTTTCCATAGCTGTAAATTCTCCCATTCTTGAGTATTCAAGTGCGGTTCGATTTGGTTAAGTAAGTCATAAACTGATTGCTTGTCTTCATCGCTTGGAAACCAATCATCTAAAATCACACGACCGATTGAGCCAGTTTGTAACACTGCTGTGTAAAGATAATCCACGCAAGCACGGGGGTGATCTGCGAGCCAAACTGGAATGTTTTCAGGGAAATAACCCATTTTGTTCAGTCGATCCGTCCCATCAATAATGCCATTATCACCAAATAGATGATTGGTATTTCGCTCTTGATTTTCACCGTAAATATAAAATTTTTCAGGGTAAGCCCGATCACTCAATGCCTTTGCACTATGCCAGTCGCCTGTACCGTTAGGACTATGCACGTTTAAGGCTACAATACTGCTAACATATCGATCAGGTTCCGTTGGGGGTATATGTAACATAAAGATTCCTTAAAATTTAGCAGAGCAAAAGTGGTTTCCATGTTTTAGGACATATTTTACAGGATAGTCACCCCAATAATGTAAGGCTGTGTTTTAGTAATCTTTTGATTTCAATTACTTGCAAGGGAAAAGACAATTATTTTCCGGTTAGGAATAAACCTATCCTGTTGAATACCTTAAAGCCAAACACGCCTATCAACATCATATTAAAACACAGCCAATAATTAAAAGTATCGAATTTTCTAACCCTGCTTGCTTGGAAAGCAAAATTGCTACAATCTTGGTTAAATCAGCTACAAAGATCATTTGTAGAGCAAAAAGCAAGCAGTCCGCAGCTTCTTTTTGAAGGTGCGGACTGTATTGATTTTGACTCGGTTAAAGCTGCATTCTGGGCTAGCAAACTATTTTTTTTCTAACCTTTCCAATAAATCCTGAGGAGCAACATACTCTAAAGCATTTCCTGATTTGAACGGCACTAGGAATCTATATTCTCCCAGTTTACTCAAATCGCTACGGGCAGTATTCAGGGAGATGCCGTATTGGTTGGCAATTTCTTGTGCAGTAAAGATTTTTCCGCTTTCTTCCACTGCTTTTTGCAGGATACCAATTTGCCGTTGGTTCAACTTTCCTATCTTTTCAGTATATTGGGCAATCGCTGCTTTGAATTCCTGTTGGTGTTTTTGTTTGTCGGAAATGTAGTGCTCCAAATCGGCAACCGCCCGCTTGATAATATCGCATTGGTAATAGATGAAATAGGTTAAATCTAAATCGTCAGTTTCCGCATACAAATAGGATTTGGCGTATTGGGCAGGAGCGTTTTTCAGAAGACGGCTGATGGATATGTATTCAAATAGCCAGTAGCCGTTTTTGAGCATAAACCAATAGAACAAAGCCCGCGCTGTCCGCCCGTTGCCATCACCAAATGGGTGGATGTAGCCGATGAGGAAATGCAAGATAATAGCTTGGACAACCGGATGGATAAACGGATTTTCCACGCCGTCATAGGTATTATTGGCAAACGCACACACCTCTTCCATCAGCGTATGAACCTGTCCGTGCGGCGGTGGTTGATACAGGCTGTTACCATTGATATCGGCGATAAAGATTTCGTCATCCTGCCTGAATTGTCCTGGCTCGGCCTTGTTTTCAATAGCGTTGCTGGTAGCAATGCGGTGCAAATCCAAAATCATTTCAACACTTAATGGCGTATTTTTCAATTCTACCGCTTTTTTCATCAAGTGATAGTTGTTCACTATCATGATTTCGTCTTTTGTTTTGGGTTTACGCTGCGATTTGAGCATATCCTTGGCCACTTTGCGCGTGGTAGCCGCACCTTCCAGTTGGGCGGATGTAATCGCTTCTTCCATAATCAGAGACTTGAGCAAGAATCTGTTTTGCTCGCTTCTGCCGAAGCCACCCAAGCTAGACGTGCCGATAGTACTGCCGCAGCTTTTGTCAATCAAATGAAGCCGTGCCTGCAAAGAGTCGGGAATGCAGAACCAAAACTGATGTTCAAACGAGAAATCAATTGGTTTTCGGATTTTTCTGCGGCTCTCCTTGACGGCGCGCCATTTCATCCGCGTATCTTCCGTGTGAATCCGGCGGAATTTGTCCCAATGCAGGTAGGTTCCATTTTCATCTGTCACGGAAAATTCTGAATAATCTTTGATTTCAGTAAGAAAATCCGGAATGTCTATATCAGGATTGTTTGGGGAAGAATTCAGCAGCTTGGCAATTTGCGTCATTCTTTCAGTGAGATGCTGCATATATTCCTGTTGCAACAGGGTAAATTCCGGAGGTCTGGAAATTTTCATGATAAATACCAAAATCGCGCAATTTTTTATAATTGAGTTATTTTAGTCAAATTTTCTAGAAATAGAAAGTATTAAAATACGAATTTGAAAGAAGCGATCACCTTCATAAATAGGGAAAGATTGTGTCTACTATATTAAAAAAGGCTGTGTTTTAATATAGTTTTGATAGACGTACTTGGCTTCAATATATTCAATAGGATAGCTTTATTCCTAACCGGAAACAATTGTCTTTTCCCTTGCAAATAATTGAAATTAATAAATTACTAAAACACAGCCTAATGTAAAAACCAATTGGTACAAATGGCGAAGATACCATTTGGCTCAAACGTACCGAGCGGCTACGCATGGAATGGTAAAATACCTACCGCAAATTGAAAGCGGCAAGACGACTGCTCTACTATACGTTCGCCAACAGAATTGCCGAACAAAGCCGGATAATCTGTATCAAAAAACTGAATCTGCTCAACCTACAGTGCATACAGATTGAAGTCAACAAACTCCACCAGAAGATAGTTGCCCCATCCCCACTGTTGCATACGCTGAAAGAAGGTGCAGCTAAAAATGGAGTTCATATCGAAGAGATTAAAGCCAATGCCACCAGCCAATCATGTTACTCTTGTGGCCGCTTGAACAAACGGATAGGTGTTGCTGCCACAAGAACCAATATGGTTTGTGAGGGTTTCGGTCGGCATTACGACACTGATGAAAATGCCTCGTCCAATATTCGAAAATAGGGAGCTGAAAAGCTGGAAACATAGAGTAGCAGTTGACCGTAAAGTCATAAATGCTTACGGAATAAAAAGATGTAGTGATCGCATCCCTGCATTCCTTTTTATGTTTTGTTGCTTTAGCAGTTTTACAGTTTAGCAACTGTACATTTTGGCATTTTTAACTTTTCATATACGAACCAACATTTTTAAATACTGCAAATATTTTGTACAAATTATATTCAGTATGCCTTTTTGAATCCTCATCATTAATATCCAGTTTATATTAATATTGCAAATAATTTAAACAAATTTTAGGAAAGGAAACCAATTGCGGTAACATCTAAAATCCAAAAAACTGCTTCTTTCTTTTTACCTTCTTGCTGGTTTTCTACTTCAGCAGTTGCACAGTTTTACTCCATGCAAACCAAACAACAAAAAAAAGACCGACGAAGAAGTTTTCTGCTTAGAATTTAAAGAATACTGGAGTAGGGGACTTCCGTTTTCCGCGACATCATTTCCAAATAGATACGGGGTGCGCTCAGCATTTCATCTGAACCATATCCATCTTTTTCCCCAGTTTTAACCTTGTGAAACATCCAGTCCTTTTTCAAATCTTCAGACAGAAAAGAAATACTTTCCTGTTTGATTGACTTGAAGAGAACTATCTTGCCATCACTCTCGTAAGAAAAGGCAGTATCTAATACCTGTTTTCTGAAGTCGATATACTCCCTAGACGAAAAAATGATGATATTACGGATACCAAAACTAAGGTCGTAATCTACCCCCCTACTCTCCCTAAGCAAAGAGATGAAACTGCGTATCGGTCCCCTACCGGTTGAATTTTCCGAAAAAACGCAACGTAACCAGCAACACATATATAAGAACAGCACAAATAGCATAAATACATCAGGCAACGAAAAAAGTCAGAATAATGCACTTTATGGAGTTTGGATATCTGTTGTTTTGTTCTGTTAGTATTGCCTCTTTCTGTGTTTACAGTTTAGCAGTTGTACAGTTTTACAGTAAGGTTTAAAGAATGACCGATTTATTTTTAAATGTAGATATTGTAGAGGATAAAAATGACCAAAGTCCTTTCAGTAACATTTTTGAATTTTTAGCGAGCCATTTCATTTCCCAGGCGAGATCGGAAATAGCAGCGCTACTTTGGCCGCCGATATGCTTAAGTTCAATAACCTTACACCACCAAAACCCTGGCTAGCTAAGGTTAAACAGCTCACTTGAAATCTACTTAAGTCTAATCTAAACTATCCAATATGGATAGATTTTTAAACATAGGGCAAGCAGCAAAATTATTGTAGCTGAAAGCACAATCACTCGCTGGTGGTCTTAAACACGTGCCGACTACCTCGCCGAAAACACTATCAGTCGCGATAAACCGTGGGAAAAGCTCGGTATCAGCCGCCGCACTTGGTACTATCGCGGCAAACCGATGCCGTCTGAAACGCAACAGGAAAAAAATAATGACCCGTTACCTGATTACTTTTGACATGGATACCAACTGCCTGAAAGACAATTACCACGGGAATAGCTATAACAAAGCCTACTCCGATATTAAAACCATCTTGGCTAGACATGGATTTGAAAACATTCAGGGCAGTGTTTATCTAGGCCGTGAAGGCATCAGTGAAGCACATGGAACAATAGCCATTCAGGAACTGACCGCTCGGTTTGATTGGTTTTACTCCTGTATTTCAAACATTAAGTTTTACCGCCTTGAAAGCGATTTGAACGCACAATTTATCGCTGATGGTGTGTATCAAGCCAAACAGGCTTTCCTTCAACGTGTTGAACAACTTCGTATATCCCTAACAGAAGCTGGATTGTCTGATGAGCAAATCAATCAGGTTCTGGAAAAACAGAAATTTGAATTGGAAAGTCCCAACCTGAAATTAAATTAATCTCCTTTGCCATTGCCGATCTCGCCTGGGAAATGAAATGGCTCGCTAAAAATTCAAAAATGTTACTGAAAGGACTTTGGTCATTTTTATCCTCTACAATATCTACATTTAAAAATAAATCGGTCATTCTTTAAACCTTACTGTAAAACTGTACAACTGCTAAACTGTAAACACAGAAAGAGGCAATACTAACAGAACAAAACAACAGATATCCAAACTCCATAAAGTGCATTATTCTGACTTTTTTCGTTGCCTGATGTATTTATGCTATTTGTGCTGTTCTTATATATGTGTTGCTGGTTACGTTGCGTTTTTTCGGAAAATTCAACCGGTAGGGGACCGATACGCAGTTTCATCTCTTTGCTTAGGGAGAGTAGGGGGGTAGATACGACCTTAGTTTTGGTATCCGTAATATCATCATTTTTTTCGTCAAGGTCAATCCCTTGATTTTAAATATTTGCAAGGTAAAAGACTATTATTCGGTTAGACGGAAACCTATCCAAGGGGAATTCCGCACGGATTTCTTTGCAACCAAAATAACTAAGGTGCTGATAGGGAATATATTTAGTAGGCTCTGAATTGATTGGTTTGCTGCAACGAAGTACGGTAAAATTTCAGAAGTCCTTAAGTAAGGTAGAAAATCATGTCAGCCCTAAGCCGCCTGCTCAATCAGTTCCAAGAATTTTCCCAAACGCAACGGGATAAGGGAACTTCGTTTGAAAATCTGATTGTCAAATATTTCCAAACCGAACCTTGTTATCAAAGCAGGTATGTGAAGGTGCAGACCTATTGCGATTGGGCAGCCGAAAATATAAGGAAAAATTATTCGAGACGAAAATGGAGAACCCGTTAAAGAAAGAATCCAGTTGGAGAACCCTTATTTCAAAAGTTTTACCGTTTTTAATGCCGAACAGATAGATGGTTTACCGGCATGGGAAAAGGCACCGCCTGTATGGATTGACCACGACCGTGCAGAAAAACTTCTCAAGGCTTCGGGCGCGGTTATCCATCATCGAGGCAATGATGCGTATTACAACCGAACCCGGGATTTTATAGTACTGCCCCCTAAAGAACGTTTTTTTGGGCAGGGAGAATATTACGCTGTTGCTCTGCATGAACTTGGGCATTGGACAGGGCATGCCGACCGGCTTAATCGAGATATGGGCGGTCGCTTCGGTGATTCATCTTATGCCCGGGAAGAACTTCGTGCCGAAATTTCTTCGATGATGATGAGTCGTGAGCTGGGATTACCGCATAATCCTGACAGACACGCCGGATATGTTGGCGATTGGGTAAAGGTATTGACGGAAGAACCTATGGAAATTCTGAAAGCCTCTCAAGACGCGGCAAAAATCAAAGAATTTATTTTTTCTTTTGAAAAGCAGATAGAAATAGATCGGGAGCAGAATCAATCCATTGACCAGGCTACAAATACAACAAGGCCGTCTGAAAATGAGAAATTTGTAGAACCAGGCAATCAGACTTTGGAAGAACGCGTACAGACGGCAAAAGAACGTTACGAAGACAGATTTTCGGAAATTAGTGCCAATGATCAGAAAAAATATCGCCACTTAGAAGAAGGCATGGAAAAGTTAATTAAAGGCTTACCGGAGCATACACAGGCGCAAGTACGTTTTAATTTTTACCAAAGTCAGTATGAGCATATGAGCGTCAAAAACGAACTTGAACAATCCCCCGCACAACAGGAAATGTTTTATGGGAGATAGCTGCATAAAGAACATTTGAAAAACCCGACAGGTTTGTACCTGTCGGGTTTTTCTTTTTATAAAGGATGGATGAGTGAATAAAACTACCGACAATGACAAACGTCAAGTACTCCGTGTCTTTGGATTAGACGAATCCGAACTGGAAGCATTGCGTAAGTTGGCTGAAAAAGAATACGGTAAAGCAAGTGTTTCCTTGTTGGCCAAAAAACTTTTGAAAGCCAGGTTGGAGGTACCGGAAGAACCTGCCCTGGTCAGTCTTCCTCCACCGAAAGGCAGTAAACGTATTACCGTCCGCCTGCCGGAAAAAGACCGGGCTTACCTTGAAGCAGACGCAGAACAGCATAAATGCAGTGTCAACGATATTGTGCGCGATATAGTTCAATCACATGTTCGTAAACATCCCATGCTCTCTACGACCGAAGTCGAAATCTTGCATCAATCTAATTACCAGCTTGTCAGTATCGGCCGCAATCTAAACCAAATTGCCCGACAGCTCAATATGGGCGAAGGTATTTCGCTTACATCAGAACAGATAAATGCCCTATCACAATTCATCAGGCAACATACCCAAAGGGTAAGTGACGTATTACGAACCAACCGCAAACGCCTGTCCGAATAGGAGTAAAGCTATGTCCCTGTACCGTAAAATAGACGATTGGTTTTTGGGTTTCAAAACCCGCTCCGTCCGTGCAAAAGATTCCAGCATCCCCATCTCAAAATCCAATCACCGGGCAAAATCCAGAGTACCCCTCAAATCAGGTAGCGGATTGGCCAACCTGACGGCGGCGGCTAAAAAACACCCCGAAGTCATGGTTAAAATCCCTAAAAGGCTAAGTCGAAACTCCAATGGTATGCAGGGCATACGCAACCATTTGGACTACATTTCACGCAACGGTAAAATTACTGTCGAAAATCACTCCGGTGAAAAATTAAACGGTAAAAAAGCCGTCAAATCGCAACTAGAAGATTGGCAGAAACTCAATATCCCCGAAAGAGGCAAACACCGGGAAGCCCTCAATATCGTCCTATCCATGCCTGCCGGAACACCGCCGCAGGCCGTCTTGAATGCCGCCCGCAATTTCGCCGCCGAACAGTTTGCCGACCATCAATACGTCTTTGCCCTGCACCACGAATCCGAAAAAGAAGGAGAACCCGAGCATCCCCATGTACATTTGTGTGTATTGATGAGAGATACCTACGGGCAACGGCTTAATCCGCGTAAAAATGATCTTTTTGAATGGCGCGTCCGTTTTGCTGAAAAACTCCGGGAGGAAGGTGTAGAGTGTGCGGCTACTAAACGGCAACACCGGGGAAAAATCCTCAAAGCTGAAAATGGCATAGTGCGAGCCATGAAAGAACGTGGTGCAACCCCTCGTATCGAAAAGCAACGGCTGGAAGAATTAAACCAAGCAATAAAAAACTTGGAACGTCCGACACATCCCTACATTCAGAAGGTCATGCTGACACGCGGTTACATATTGGCTGAATATGGTCTTATAGCCAAAGAACTGTATAAGATGGGACACAAAAATGAAGCCAGGCTTATCAGTAGATTGGCTAAGGATATGATTGGGCAACCTCTAAGCACTAAAGCACAACGGGAATACGATCAAAAGGTCAGACCTCAAATGCAACACGAAACCAGCTCTTTCAAGCAATCAAATGTTGAACAAGACAACGACCTCTCTCGTTAACCGATAAAGTAAAAGCCCTGCGGCCATACAGATGTCTGTATGGCCGCAGGGCTTTTTGTACCTAAAATAGGCAGAAAAATTATTCCAAAATAAATATCTTTTGGAATTAACAACTTATATAAATTCACACTAAATATAATTACTACCCTGTTGACATTTATGTCAACATGCTCCATACTAATATAGGTTACAAGTCAAATACCCGTTATGGATTCAAGTTCAATGCTGGAACATTAACTTGATCTATAACAGGTGAGTTAGCTTGTTAATTAGTAGAAAGCATCTAGGTTGGTGTGAATACTTCCTAAGTTGCTAGTACGTTATTAATTAATTGTGTTTGATAAGTAACGTATTCTACTTGGGCTTTTAATCAAAGGTCAAGTATTTTGAAACATATTTAATGTAAAACTGATGTTTTAAATGAACATTTTTATAAATTAAGTCTGTCAAAGTAGGAGATCAAAAGAATAAAAGGTTGTAAAGTATTCACGCTTTTTTTGAGGTACAACTTATGAAACTTCAAGAAGTTATCTTCGAAAACGGCTGGGTTAAATGCCGGTTCCGGAGAGTCAAGAACAGCGACCGTTACCTTGACGCTCATGATTACGGAAGAGATTACTGGATCTTCCCTGTAAAAATTAAAAAACATTAATTTGTTTAGTCAAACCATCCTTCGGGATGGTTTTTTTATTGCACAATGGGCAAATAGAGTGGATAATTTTAATGTGGATAATTTAAGTCCACAATATTTTAAATTGTCCGATTCTTTGTAATATCTCGAAAATGGGTAATTAGAGCATACCCAAATTAACCACCTTTGTCCGTATAAGGAGCAACAGTGTTTCCAGATAAATATAATCTCAGCCTGAAAGAAAATATCTTTTTAGCCAAAAAGGTATTGGTTGCCCAAATCCACAATCTAAGCCGGTTTGAAAACTGTCAGACAACTTTGTTGCAGACTGAACAGATTATCAATGGTCAAAATGTTGCCTCGGCATCATTGGGTGATATTCAGACCATCTTAAATTTGAAACGTGCTTACCAATATGTAATGAGCCATATTTCAGACGGCCTTCCCGTTGATATACCACTACTAAAAAAAATCAACAGTATTGTTGCCCAGGAAGACTCATTGGCTCCCGGAGATTTACGTACTGGTACAGTCGGCGTTACCCTGGTTGACGGGTCTCGCCACACACCGCCCGCAATGTCGGAAGTTGACGTACATAACCTGTTGGGACAAATTGAAAACAGAAGTAATTCAACCACTGAAACTACTATCCGCTCCATGTTGGCCTTTATGCGGCAACAAATCTTTTGGGACGGTAACAAACGAACGGCCACGCTGTTTGCCAATGCAATGTTGATCGAAAAAGGCTGTGGTATTTTGGAAATTTCTGAACTGCAAATGCCCGAGTTCAACACAAAACTTTCGGATTTCTACCGTTCCGGAGATGATACTGACGTTGCTACTTATTTGTACCAAAATTGTATTTTTGGTATCGACTATTGAGGCTGAACATGAAAGCAGCAAGAATCTACCAACGTGTCAGCACTGAAGAACAAAATCTTGAGCGGCAAAACGCCTTAATTGAGAAAGCTAAGGCAGAAGGTTACTACATTGCGGGGGTTTATAATGAAAAGGCTTCGGGCGTTCGTGCCGACAGACCTGTATTGAACAAATTGATTGCCGATTTGCAAGAAGGCGACGTGATCATCGCCGAGCATATTGACCGTATCACTCGTCTGCCACTGGTTAAAGCAGAAAAGCTGGTAAACCGTATCCGTGAAAAAGGGGCATTTCTCGCCATTCCCGGCATTATCGACCTGAGTCAAATACAGACCGACTCCGATATTGCCAAAATCGTCTTAGACAGCATACAAACCATGCTGCTTAAAATTGCCCTACAAATGGCTAGAGATGACTACGAACAACGTAAGAAACGCCAAGCAGCCGGAATTGCTGAAGCAAAAAAACAAGGACGATTCAAAGGTCGTCAGGCAGATACTCAAAAACATAAATTGATTATCAGCCTGCGCTCACATCATACCCTTCAAGAAACAGCCAAGTTGGCCGGGTGTAGCGTATCCCTGGTGAAACTGGTAATGCGACAACATAAACAATCCCTAATTTCAGAAAAGGAATAAAAATGGCTACTTTAATGCTCTAGCAGGCAAAAGCCATTAGTTCGCCACATTATTATATCAGTGGATATTTTGATGAACACCGAAGAAGCCAGCGGAAGGAAGTCGGCATTTATATTCATTTGAGGGGATGATGGAGTTAGTACGGGTTTGTTGAAATACCAAAATCAAAAACTATTTAAAATACGAGAAGCATTAGGAATCTTATAAATATGGCTAAAAAAGAAATTAAAACTGACCTTTGGGTTTATGATCTACTTAAAGAAGCAGAACTTGATTTATGCCCACAAGGTAGCGATATTAACGAACTGGAAAAAGCATTAAAAACTGCTTCTAAAGCTCAAACCGGCAAGGCTGGCTATCCTGAATACTGTGGTGTTGTAGAAGATTTTGTTATTGTCATTGAAGATAAAGCTGATACGGCCGACCACATTAAACGTGACGAAAACGACTTAATTTGCCAGGCCGCCGCAAGCGTCAAAGATTTTGCCGTAAACGGTGCGTTGCATTATGGTATCCATTTAGCAAAAAATACCAGCTATAAGAAAATCATCGCCATCGGCGTATCAGGCAATGAAAAACGCCACAAAATCTCTCCGCTCTTTATTGACGAACGTGGCGGCTATAAAGAACTGGAAGATGTGGAAACATTCACCCTGTTCAACGAAAAGAACATTGGTGAGTATTACACCAAAAACATCTTAAAAGAACAGACCGACGAAGAGAAAACCTCCGCCGAAATCTTAAAAGACGCCAAAGAACTGCACGAAGATTTACGCAACTACGGCAGCATTCAGGATAAAGACAAGCCTTTAATTGTATCCGGCATTCTGCTTGCCCTGCGTGAAATCGAACATAAAAATTTCAATATTGATAATTTGAATGGCGATGATGTGAAAACCGACGGGCAAAAGATATACGAAGCCATTCAGGCAAACCTAGAGCGTGCCCAAGTCAAGCCACAAGTGAAAAAAGACAAACTGCTCAGCCAGTTTTTGGTTATTCGTGATACCAAAGCCATCAATGAAACCAATTCCATATTGGGCAAAACCCCGCTCAAACACTACACTCAATTTATCTACGACCACATTTACAAAAACATCAAATACATTCATTCCGCTGAAGACTATTTGGGACGCTTTTACGGCGAATTTATGTCCTATTCGGGCGGCGACGGACAGACGCTGGGTATCGTACTGACCCCGCGCCATATTGTTGAACTGTTTTGCGAACTGATTGACATCAAACCGACCGATTCGGTATTCGACCCCTGCTGCGGCACGGCAGGCTTTCTGATTGCCGCCATGCACCATATGCTGCAAAAAACCGATAAAGAAGCTGAAAAACGCAATATCCGCAAAAACCAACTGCACGGTATCGAACTGCAGCCCTATATGTTTACCATCGCCACCACCAATATGATTTTGCGCGGCGACGGCAAAAGTAACTTGGAGCAGGAAGATTTTTTAAAACAAAACCCTGCCCAGCTCCAGCTCAAAGGTTGCAACATCGGCATGATGAATCCGCCCTATTCGCAAGGCTCGAAAGCTAACCCAAATCTTTACGAAATCGCCTTTACCGAACATCTTCTAGATTCCTTAACAGAAGATGGTAAGGCCATTGTGATTGTGCCGCAGTCTTCCATGACAGGGAAAACCAAAGAAGAACAGGCGATTAAAGAAAATATTCTCAAAAAACACACGCTTGAAGGCGTAATTACCCTGAACAAAAACACCTTTTACGGTGTCGGAACCAACCCCTGCATTGCCGTCTTTTCCACAGGCATCCCGCACGACAAAGACAAAACCGTCAAATTCATCAACTTTGAAAATGATGGCTTTGAAGTGCAGAAACACATCGGCCTAGTGGAAACCATCAGCGCAAAAGACAAAAAACAACATCTGCTGGACGTATGGTTCGGACGTATTCAGGCAGAAAGCAAATTCTGCGTGGAAACCACCGTAGAAGCCGATGACGAATGGCTGCATTCGTTTTACTACTTCAATGACGAAATCCCCGCCGAAGCCGATTTTGAGAAAGTGATTGCCGATTATCTGACCTTTGAAGTCAATATGATTACGCACGGTAGAGGGTATTTGTTTGGATTGGAGAGCTGCGATGAGTGATTTGAAATTAACGGATAGGGAATGGCAAGGTTTCTTTATTGGCGGAATAGAAGGCATTTTTCAAATTAAAGCAACCAAAAGCGGAATTGATAAAAATAAGCTGAAAGTTTCTGAAAACGGCAAAACGCCCTATATCACCCGTAGCGATATGGATAACGGCATCAATTTATTTGTATCCGATGAACAAATGCCTAAATATAAAAAAGATGGCGGTAATGTGATTACTATCGGTTTAGATACGCAAACCGTTTTTTATCAAAAAAACAGTTTTTGGACTGGACAAAATATTCAAGTATTAAGCAATGATTATTTGAATTATTGGGTTGCGGTGTTTGTTATCCCGTTGTTAAAAATCCAGATGAAAAAATTTGCATGGGGAAGTACAGGAGCAACCTTGGGTAGATTAAGCCGTACTCGCATAATGCTCCCCGTCAATTCAGACGGCTTGCCCGACTGGCGGTTTATGGAAGACTTTATCAAACAAAAAGAACAGAAACAGATTGCGGATTTAAAAGATTACTATTCTGATAAAGCAGTAGAGTTAATGATTTCAACGGGTAGTCTGAAAAATACACAGTGGCGTGAGTTTTATATCCGTGATTATTTTGAATTTATACGAGGAAATCAAAATAATATGGCGAAATGTAAGGCTGGCTATATCCCCTTAATTTCTGCTAAAAAAGTAGATAATGGCTATAAAGATTTTATTGCACCAAATAATAAATCACTTTTTCCAAAACATATCCTAACTTTGAATAATGATGGAGATGGTGGCGTAGGTATTGCCTATTACCAACCTGTGGCTAGTGCATTAGATACTCACGTTACCGCATTATTACCAAAGATAGAATTATCTAGGCATACTCTGCTATTTGTTGCAAGGAGCATTACCCATCAAAGGGGTAAGTTCAGTCATGGTTATTCGTTAAATAATGACCGCTTACGTGCACAAAAAATCCTGCTCCCCGTCAACTCAGATGGCTCACCCGACTGGCAGTTTATGGAAGATTTTATGAAGCAAATCGAACAAAACAAAATTGCCGCCGTGCTAAGTTATTATAATAATTCATTAAATAACAATAGCTTGCGGGGGGGGTAGAACGTTGGACGCCATCTGAAAACCGCTGGGCGGCGTTTGCAATACAGGATATTTGCGAGATTCATTCGGGAGTGCGTCTGACCAAACAGGATATGCAGGAAGGGAAAATGCCGTTTATTGGGTCAAGTGACTCAAATAACGGTATTACCGCATTTATTGCGAATAAAAATGCCAGCTTGGATAAGGATGTTTTAGGCGTAAACTACAACGGCAGCGTAGTAGAGAATTTTTATCACCCTTACGAGTGCTTGTTTTCAGACGATGTAAAACGCTTGAAAATCAAATCAAAACATGCTGGGAAATATGCCTATCTGTTTTTAAAAACCATGATTTTGAAGCAGAAATCAAAATATCGATATGGCTATAAATTCAACGCAACTCGCATGGCGAAACAGAAAATTCTGCTTCCTGTTAATGCCAGTAATCAACCTGACTGGATAAATATTGAACGTTTCATGCAACAGATGGAATTAGAAAAAATAATATGTTACTTAAAAAGTAAGAGTCAGCCTTAATTATTGATTTATTCAAAAGCCGTCTAAATATTTGATTTCAGACGGCTTTTTTCTTTTAAAGATAAAAACACCCTTTGGGGTGTTTTTGTATTCTAAAAAAAGGATGTTTGGATATGGGAAATTTAAATCCAAATGACTAGAATTCTTTGGTAAAATGATTTTGTTACAAAATCAAATTATAAGAACTATGAGCGAAATACCAAAGAAACGCGGTGGCCGTAGAGACGGTGCAGGACGCAAAAGCAAGTCCGGCGAAGCAACGGCAGTAAAGCGTATTCCAATATCTCTGATACCTACCGTTGATGCAATGATTGCTTCTACAGCCATGCCTCAAGGCAGCCTTATACCCATCAATCGGACAACACTAAAAGTCCCTTATACTCTCGAGAAAATCCCCGCCGGATTCCCATCTCCGGCGGAGCCGTATATTGCCGATTATCTTGATTTCAACGAATATCTCATTGCCAACCCATCTGCTACCTTTGCAGCCCGTTCCGGCGGCTACTCCATGCTAGACGCTGGGATTAGCAAAGACGATATTATGATTATTGACCGATCCAAAACGCCGAAACATGGCGATATTGTGATGGCGGATGTTGGTAACGAGTTCACAATTAAAAGGCTAAATAAAATACCAGGACGCAAACCTGAACTTCATTCAGAAAACTCTTCCGGCGAGTACCCTGACTTTATACCTAATGACAGTGATACCTGGACAGTCGTTGGTGTTGTTACCTTTGTTATCAAAGATGTTCGTCAGGGAAGCTAAGATGTTTGCCCTTATTGATGGGAACAGCTTTTACTGTTCCTGTGAGCGGGTATTCCGGCCAGACTTGAAGAACGTCCCTGTCGTCGTCCTGTCAAACAACGACGGTTGCGTGGTCGCCCGCTCTGCCGAAGCAAAGGCACTCGGCATCAAGATGGGCGAACCGTATTTCAAAGTAAGGCATTTAGTAACACAAGGCCGTCTGAAAGCCTTTTCCAGTAACTACGAACTCTATGCCGACCTGTCCCGCAGGATGATGGAAACTATCGCCGGTTGTGTACCGGCGGTTGAAGTCTATTCGATAGACGAATGTTTCGCCAGTATGACCGGTATCGAAAACCTCGCCGAACTTGGCGGTCAAATCAGACAGCGCGTATTGCAGTGGGTAGGCATACCGACCTGCGTCGGCATCGCACCGACGAAGACCCTGGCCAAGTTTTGCAACCATCTTGCCAAACGTTACCCCGATCACTTTGGAGGAGTGGTGGTTTGGTCAGATTGGAATGAGTCTGTCCGCCTCCGTGCCTTACGTAGCCAGGGTATTGATGAGATTTGGGGAATCGGAGGACGAACGGCGACCAAACTGGCAGCACAAGGAATTTATACCGCATTAGACTTCGTTCGTGCAGATACTGTTACCCTACGCCGGCGATACGGCGTGACAGTCGAACGGACGCAGCGCGAAATGCAGGGTATTGCCTGTGATGGTTTGCACCCCGAACCGCAAACAAGGCAGAATCTTGTCCGCAGCCGCAGTTTTGGAACGTGTATCGAAACACCGGAGGCGTTGCAAGCGGCGATTACACATCACATCAGCTCGGGGGCGGAAGCCTTGCGTCGTGACGGACTGGCGGCTTCTGCCGTTACCGTTTTCCTACACACGGATTTTTTCCGGGAAGAAGCCCCTCAATACCATAAGAGCCTGAGCCGTAATTTGGCCGTGCCGTCAGCCGATACCATCATCCTGAACCGGGAGGCGCAAAATCTGTTGGCGAACGTTTACCGAGGCGACTACTTCTATAAAAAATGCGGGATCGAATTGCATGGGCTGAAACCAGCCGGACATGTACAAACGAACCTATGGCAGCCGGAAGCCGTCAATCCAGTTATGGAGGCATGGGACAAAATCAATCGCCGGTACGGTAGAGGCCGTCTAAAACTTGCCTCCGAACTGCTTGCGGATGACTGGAAAATGAACAGAGATAGGTTGAGTCAGTGCTATACCACACGGTTCGCGGATTTGCTCGTAGTCTAAGGATATGATTTCCCCAAAACATCCACAAAATATGTGGATAATATTCCATAGGAAAAAGGTCGTCTGAACTTCAGACGACCTTTTTTAACTCTTTAATACAGCCTGGATCTGTTGTTGCATGCTTCTGCCTTGGCCATCCTCTTTAATATCATTTCTTTGGCTTATTTTGTATTAGGCTTTTGGTATACCAACCATACAATAGGGTGGCTTTTATCATTACTCGGATTAACTTTAAGTTTAGGTATTTGGTCGATACTATCTAAATTACATTTTGGTTGAAATGGAAGAAATAAGAAGAAAAGAACAATGAAGGAAAGCCCGGCCGCCGCACTTGTTTGGTGCGGTGGCCGGGCTTTTCTATTTATAGCGGAATACGCCCTCTGTATAAGCTGAGGGCGTGGGAGGTTCAGGCTCAACGTTTGCCGGATGACTTGCTTGGTTTTAAAGACGGAGTATTTCCAGGCGTGCTTTTATTATCACGGCGTCGCTGATCGGGTTTGCCTGTTGATTTTGCAATCGGTTTTGGTCCAGGTCTTAACGGCATATTTAGGCTCCCTGAGTAAAGATTGTAGATACGGCATGTATATTGGTATGACAGGATTTTTTTTCAAGAATCGAGTATTTAAAAATAATAATCTGCTTTACTATATGTTTATATTTCACACGGGCAGTGGCAGATCGAAATTGCAAATGTGTTTTTGCGACATTCTTCATTAATCTGGTAAATTTCCTGCCATGCCCTGTGTAACAAAACATCCTTGAGTATAGGAATGTTTTTCAACAGTCTGTATTTGCTATGGTAAATATTACGTCTGAGGCACCAAATTCGCAGTAGTTCATCCTCATTATCAATAACGACATGTTTGAGAATCAAGCCGGTAGAACCTACCGGGAGTAGGTAACGCGGATCGGGGTTGTCAAAGTGCTGTCCTGAACCGTTGAAATCATAAAGAATGTTTGGTTTCATTCCAGCAATATCATAGGTATCCCGTGGTTCAGAGATTTCTCCCATCCATTCAAAGCACAATGTTGCCGATCGGTTTTTGAGTTCATGCACCGGAACTTCACCAAGGGTCCCCAAAAAATTCATCCCACCATCGTATTCTGTTATTTGGAATGGGGTTTCAAACCTGTGATTTGTTATCAACATATCAAACAACCGATCAATATATTCACGCCGAAGCAAAAGCATTATTTTTCCTTATTTAGTCGTTTTCCATCCATACCCAAGCCAAACACAGCTCAAAATCTACAATATTAGTAAGTGTTTCAAAAGGTTTATATCCTTGATAAACTCAAGAATTGCCGTTTAACATAGTTTATACTATGCAAGAGATAAAAAAAACGGCTGCCTAAGCAGCCGTAGGTTTTAAATCAATCATCTTAATCGAGCAGTTTTTTCAGTTTTGACAAAGGTTCAGTAACAGGAAACGTGTCTCCAATAAATTCATTGAATTGTCCTGTCAAATCCATCTCGTAGAGAGTGCCTGTCCAATCATTGAAAAACTCCAAGTAAAAAGTCATAAACGACGAATAGGGCGTTAAAACCAATCTTTCATATCTCAACTTGCCTTCGAATCCTTCAGAACCCGCATAACAATGTATTGCAAGGTGATGAAGCTTGTTAGGGTTTTCAGCAAGAATCCTGACGGCGTTTTCTGTGTAGCTTGCATATTATCACTAATTCGCATAATAAACATTATGTTAAATTTATATTTTGCTGAAGCCTGTAATACCCGAGCAAATCCGGTTGAACGGTACACTCCAGTAACGCCAAAACATTCTCTCAATTCCCCTCCACCCACCGCATCAACAGTGGGCTTTTTATACCTTATCCGAAATGCCTAGCCTAAGCAGGCAGATTTCATCGCCATCCTGTCTGTATGCAATAGCATATCAGGTCTTATATGGCATTCCCGATAGCCGTAATAGTTGCCGGTAAGGCTATGGTCTTTGTACTTCTCAGGTATCGGCTCGCCGTTTATCAGGCAGCCTGCAACGGTTATCCAGTCGTTGCCTAGCAAAATTTGCCACTGCTTTTTTGTATCTCTTTTGAACTGGTTGGCTGGAACAAGCTCATTCTTCAAACTCCTGAATGCAATGCACAGAGCTGCCGAAACTGGAATTGCAGTGCAGCAGGAAAAACCAGATTTAAAACCGAGCTTGCCGACATACAAATGGTCCGAGAGGAAAGCAGCCTGCCCGACAGTATGCTGTACCGACTGGAAAACCTGCGTATTGCCCAAGAGGATTACCTAGCCGGACTGGAGCATTTTCGGCGGGAAGAAAAAATGAGCCGGGTACGCGACAAAATCCGCGAGTACGCCGAGAAAAACGGGATGTCCGAACAGGATGTCATCGCCGGCATCAACAAAGATACCGACATGAATCTGTCCGAAATCTCACAGGTTTTCAACGAAGCCTATGAAAACTCGCCTGCGGCCAAAACAGCCAAAGAAAAAATGGATCATGCCCTGAACGATTGGAAAGACAGCTATTCGTCTCTGACGGAAGATTTCGGCTATGGCGATACCGATAACAGAGACTACCGCCGTGCATTCGGGCAATATGAAAACAGCCGTGAGGATATGGAAGAAGCGACTGCCTCGGTGACGAAGACCCTAGGAGAAGATGCAAACCATTTCGAACAGCTTCCTCCGAGACGGTCGAAGTATCAGACTCACCCCCTTCCCTTGGATAAAACACCGATGAAAACCACCCGCCGTCAAATTGCAGGCGGGAGATATAAAAAACCGGCCGCCAATTTGTATTGGCAGTCGTTTTTAACAGGTAGGAGAATAGCTATATTCCAATGAAACTAGAGTCGGCGGAGTCACTATCATGTCTCTGACCAACTTGATACCAAACTCACCAAGGACTGCGATTAAAGCCAAAGGTATCAAATACAAGAATAGCAGCCCGGAGTTAATCAGAATAGCATCATAGGAAATTTTACCGGATTGATTAAAAATATCTTTTAACTCATCTACCGAACATTGGGAAATCGAATTTATCTTGCAATCGACAACTTCCCGCAATTTTTCATTTTCTCATACTCCTGTTTGTAACGAGCGAAGTTGTAGATATTCATATAGGGAAGATTCTGAATACAATTCGTTAACGATTTTTCAATACACTCGAATGCCACCTTATCCGTTTTGCTCAAAGTATAGAAATCAATTGTTCGTAATTCGTCCCTTAAAGCAAATAGCTTGTTGTGTTGGTATACCCCTGTTCATGGCTGTAATAACAATATCTCTGCAGGCTTGTGCCCATGTCACCCTATGTTCGTTTCATTCATGCCTCCGGCGGATTCAAATGGAAAAATCCCGTATGATTTCCGGATCGGATTTGGGTTCGTATTTTTTCACCGTATTTTCGTAGGCATGAATGAAATATTCTTTAAACAGCGTATATTCACCTGTCTCATAGTAGGAAATAACGGCGGATGAATAATCCAGATAACTGTCCGAATCCAGTACGCACGGAAAAATTTTCTCCCTCATTAAGGAGAGTGCCATACAGTTTCTGGCAGTGCGTTTGTTGCAGTCTTTGAAAAATTGCAGGTAGGCCAAATTGTTATGCAGGTAAACTGCCCGATCGAAAGGATTTTCGACTTTCCGGGCGACCTGCATGATCCAGTCTAATTCGGCAGTTAAATTCTCCGGATTGGATAAAGGCGTATATTCGGTTCCGCCTATTCTCACATCTTCACGACGTACAACGCCGACAGATTCCTTTTTAAGCCATTTGTCGGCAATCAACGAATGTGTGGTTTTAATAAAAACTTTCCAGTCAAACGGTTCCGGCGTATCGATGCAAGACATCAGAAAGCCGTAACTATCCCTCAGATTAACCAGCATTACGGCATCCGAATACGGTTTACCTGCGGCGGTTTGACCGATTTTCAATAAAGCCTGAGTATCATGCCGGTCGTAGGTGTTACCTTCCAGTTGTGCTGAACTGTATATGAAATCGATGCCAATTTCTTCAATATTGCGTGACGAATCAGTCAGCAGGGATAGAGGTAATCGACTGGACAGATCAAACAAATATTCCTGCTCCGTTAACGAAAAAATCTGCCGTTGATTTGTAAAATTCGGTCTGTATGTCGACATTTTAAATTCCTTCGTTTGAATAGCTACACCACATGGGAATACCACCTACATGACAGGGCACACCGTGCCATTACATCTGCCATATTAGATGACGAACAGCTCTTTTAGAGAGCCCTGTGGCTAAAGGAAGCGATTTCCAATTTGGTGGCGCGGGTGAAGCCGGACTAATCTTGTTTAAGCAACTCATGGCAGATTGACCCCACATAGGATATTCCTTAATTATGGATTTTCATCATTTTTATAAAACGCTACAACAACAGGAGCGTAAACACAAACACGGCCTCTACCGGATGGATGAAATTTGCCGATGGTTTGAAGACGGCAGCAGAAGGCGGATTCAATACTTCGTCAAGAAGGCTGTCCGACAACGCTTGTTACTCCGAATCCATCGTGGAATCTACCGTGTAGCCAACACCGATACGCCCGTCCATGCTATGTTTCCCCATCTCGTCAAGGCCCTTCGACCTCGCGCGGTCAATTATGTCAGTCTGGAAAGCGTACTGTCTGCACACGGTATTATTTCGCAAATTCCGTTTGTTATTACAATAACCTCGACAGGGGCATCCGGCAGGTACGATACGGAGGTGGGCTCTGTCGAGTTTGTCCATACGAAAAAGGACGTCGAACATCTGTCACCCCATCTAGAAGAAGCCCAAGACGGCTTGGTTTACGCGGATGCTGAGTTGGCGTACAGGGAATTGAAACGACTTAACCGAAACTTGCATCTGGTTGATATTGAAAGCTTGAAAGAGGTCTTGTCATGATTGGAATACCGTACCAGAAAAAAGTCGCTGCCGCAGTTGTCGCGTATCCGAGAAACCTCGCCCCTGTCGTAGAAAAGGAGCTTCTTCATTACGAAATTCTAAAGTTCTTAAACGCGAATGGGTATAATGTAATCACCTTCGAACAAGCTGTCTTTCCGGACAATCAGTCCGTTTTTAACCCAGAACTTCGGCTCAAAATAAAGTTTCATCTATCAAAGTAGCAGCTGCTTCTCTAACCGCAACATCGGACTCTTCAAGTTTTTTGCAAAACGTATTCAATGTATTTTCCAGAACCACAACAAAGTTTCCTTTTAGAGCGAAGTTAATCATCAAATCGAAAGCTTTTAGGTTCATGGTGGATTCCTTCACATATCAATACCCAACATTATAGTGTTTTTTTCTTTCCGAAAAATTTAGAGATAAAAATGGGACTTTGGTTTTTGGCTGAAGTGTGTGGAAGTCATCGACGAATTGATGTCAACGGTTTCTATTTTGGCTGAGTGTGTTTAGGTCATCGACAAACTGAAACCAACTGTTCCGGTTTTGGCTGAGTGTGTTTCGGTCATCAACAAACTGAAACCAACTGTTCCGGTTTTGGCTGAGTGTGTTTCAGTCATCGACAACTGAAACCAACTGTTCCGGTTTTGGCTGAGTGTGTTTCGGTCATCAACAAACTGAAACCAACTGTTCCGGTTTTGGCTGAGTGTGTTTCAGTCATCAACAACTGAAACTGAATCCTACTGTTCCGGTTTTGGCTGAGTGTGTTTGAAAGCAACGCATTTTCTATATAAATATTAAATATTATTCTTTATTAAATAGGTATAAATATAATATATTTATATATATCCAGAATTTGAGATTTTTGTACACCACTTTTTCCAAAATAACTCAGCATTTTTAAATTCCTATATTTTCAGAAATCTGTCTGTTCTTGATTCTACTGCGCCAAATATCCACGCCTTGTAGGACATACTATAAATCAGAGTTGATACTAATTTGTTCTTTACAGATATTAATTAAGGAGCAGTCATTATGGCAACATTAATGGAAAAAGATGTATTGACTGAAATAGTAGTTTCCAGACTGGCACTGATCAGCCGCACACTGGATAACCGTGAATATCTAAATCACAATGCCGATTGTAACAGGCTACTTGAGATTCGAGACTTTCTGTATTCTGCCCTACCTCAGAAAATAGACTATGACTCCATTTTGTCTGAATGCAACTCCATATAAACATTACAAACCATTCGGCAAAGGCATTAAAGAAAAACGTACCGATGTGTATGCCGGTTATACTTACACACAACAGCTCAGTGAGGCCAACAAACTGCGTACCGGTTTAGGTTTGGGCTATGAAAAATACAAAGATGCGGTAGCTAATGAGAAAGGAACAGTCAGCACCGAGCGCGAAGCCTTCTATACTAAAGCGCACGCCGATCTGACTTCCGATTTGGGCAGCGGCTGGTATCTGAATCCTTGGGCAGAGGTTAAGGTTGACCTGAACGCCAAATTGAAACACAACGCAACCGTATCCGGTGCTTCAAGTAACATCAACGCGAAAACACGCGGATGGGGCGTAGACGTAGGTGCGAATATCGGCAAACAAATTACCGATACCGTCGGCATCGAAGCCGGCCCGTTCTACAAACACCGTCACTTCAAAGCATCCGGCAGCTTCGTTTTAGACGGCGAGAACATCCGAGTCGATCCTACCAAAATCAACGAATACGGTGTTCGTGTCGGCGTGAAATTCTGATTTTCCTTATACGAAACCGCAAACCTTTATTACATCTCCTGAATAATTTAGGTTACTTTTTAAGTATTGAAAAACACCTTGGTTTTTAGCCTATGTTCGGTGAGTCGGGGAAATCTATATCTTCGTCCGCGCCGAAATAGTCTATGCCTGATATACAATTTTGATACACAAACTTGCAAATATCGGTATCGTCGCCGGAGCGATAGAATGCGGACAGTTTTTCATTGAATTTCGGCATCTGCATTTCGGAGATTTCCAAGATGCCACGACCCCCCGCCATCATCAGGCCGTTGGCAAATAAGGTTGCCGTTCGTTTGTTGCCGTCCCAAAAAACCTGCTGCCGCATGCAATATAGCATGAAACGAACAGCTGCCTCCGTCGTCGAACCGCTTTGCAGTCCGATATTTTGTAACACGCGAGCCACTTCAATTTCCTTCACCGGATTTGGGGCATGACGGGAACCGTCCAATAGCGTTACGCCGACCGAACCGGTACGGAAATCACCTGATGCCAAAGAATCGTCCTTGGCAACAATGTTGTTGATTTTTTTAAGGAGTGAAATATTGACCGGTTCGCCATTTGAAATATGCGAAATCACATATTCATAGGCACGTTTCAGGTTCAAGATGGTTTGGATGTCTTCAAGTGACACGGAGGCTACATTTTTGCCATGGATAATTTGCTCGGTCTGAAATAAGGTCGTCTGACAATTCTCAAAACGGCTGAGGTTGTGAATTTGGGCAACCAAAACTTTCTTTGCCAGAAAAATATTTTCTTCCAAACTCAACTTGTATTTGTCCGTAACCACGAGAGTTCCTTTATTGACATCCTCCCTGCCCTAAAGGGCGGGGATTCTTACTGCGGTCGGCGGTGTTCTGCCAACCCGCTTCGGCGGGTTCGTGCTGCTGACAACCTACCGCATTGTTCACTTCACACGCGCTGCGGACATGTCCTGCCCTGATTTGACTGCTTATTGCGCCACCAAGATTTCCTGAAAGGAACATAAGAATAAAAATCTTTTTTATATTCTCCATAAAATATATTCACTCCTTTGAGCCATACTGCATCGCATTCATCACACAGAATAATTTCATCATGAAGATATTTAGGTTTTGAATGGTAGAGATAGCCTTGTTGACAAGCGGGACACATTTTCATTCTCTTATTCATGATTACTCCATATAATCGATTTATTTTTGTGGGTAAGCAGTAGTGATTTGATTGCTGCCTTTAGTCTGTACAACAATACGTATATAGCAATCTGATAATTTCCTGGTTTTTATCAGCTTTATCCTCAGATTCCAAACCCAATAATAAAAGCCGTCTGAAATTTTTTCAGACGGCCTTAAAACTTAATTAAATAATGTCCGGATTTAACACCAAATCATATTCGCCAAACTTTGGAAATAGAATTACCTTATCTTTTTGGGAATATAATTCTGTTTTTTCATATCGCTCATTATTAATAAAATCTTGTTTCAAAACATAGCAATCATCCGTATTTTCATTGAAGAAATAAGTATATCCTTCTGCTAAGTCATGAGATTCCAAAGTTATATAATCTCTCCATACAGCCATAGAAAGAAAATAATAATTCGAATTAGAATATTTTTGAAATTGATGGGTTAAATAATCCCTTCCAAATTTATCGAAAAAATCTACCGAAAAAAAACCTACTTCCTCTCGCAAGGTAATTACATATTCAGGTTGTGTCGCCGAACCTATTACGGCAGTATATAACTCCCCTTTAAGATGTTTTTCCTCAGCTTGTTTCTCAGAAAAAGGCTTATGAAGTCTCTTATAACCATAAGACCACTGCTCACAATAAAAAATATCTTTCTTCATTTGTAAATCCTTCCTGTTGTATCTCTAATGATAACATTTTCTTCTTGTGCCGCCCTTAATACAGATTGTGGAATTGGATTGACCTGAGCAGGAACTTCTAAAATAAGTTTTCCTGTAAGTTTTCTTCCTCTTAGCGTAGTAGGTGTACTTGGAACATTGGAAATGACAGCACCAGGGCTATATTTTCTAACAGCCTCCTTGATATAACCAATCCCCGTACTTTCTTGGATTTGAGAAAATTGGGTAAATTTTCTTGAAATAATTTCCCTTGTCACAGGATCATACGAATCTACCCTAAAATACCCCGTCGCCGATTTAGGATTGGCTACATAAAGCTCATTATAAGGGTATTTTGATGACATGATACGGTTAAATTCATTGCCGTTGTTTATCCTGATTCTATAAATTGGTTCAACAGCAAAGCCTCTGGATTCCCTTAATTGATTATAATATTGCCTGTATGTTTGTACATCATGTCTTGTCCACGGCTCTCCAGGAGTCCTCAGAATAGCAATCCCATTAAATTTCGGATCCAGCCTTCGGATTTGATTGGTAATGGCCTGGATTTCAAGAATGGCATATTCATGTTCCAATTCTTGTCGCGGAGTCCAACGTATATTTACCCTCCTGCGAGCTAAAAGACTATTATTCTCCACTGCCACAGTAGCCGCATTCGCCGCCGTATTCACATCCCCTTTAACCAATGCCACTGCGCTGCCTGCGATAATCTGCGAGTAGGCTATGACTTTTTGGCGTTCTTGGAGTGACAGTTTGCCTACATCGCGTCCGTCCAACAGGGTTTCTCCCACCATCTCGCCGACTGCCGCGCCGATTGCGCCGTCCCGACATTTGCCTTTATTTGCTACCGCCGATGCACAGCCTGCTACGGCATGGGCTATCTTGTGGGCAATGTAGTCTTCGCTGAGATTAAATTTGATTTTGCTCGCTACTTCTCCGTGTACGGTACTGACTATCGCACCCAGTGCGGCATCGCCCAAGTTGTCTTTGAGGCTGCCGCCGTTGATGGCGGTATGGACACTTGCGGCAGCGGTGCTGTTGATCAGGTTAGCGGTCAGTTTGCCTGCTGCGGGACTGTGAAAATGTTTGCTGACGGCTTCGGCTGCTTGGGTGTTCAGCCCGCTTATGCCCTGCAGTACGCCTGCGGTTACGGCGGCGGTGGCGGCCTGTCTGACGGTGCTGCTTTTGCCCAGTTCTTTCAGGGTTTGGTTTATGTCTCCTTTGTTGTTGATGAGGGAAACTGCGGCTTGGCTGGCGAGACTGGCCAGTGCGGCTTTGCCTGCGGCTGTGGTGATGGCTGCGGCTGATGTGCCTGCTGCTACTCCGGTTGTGGCTGCCGTTCCTGCTGCTACTCCAGTTCCGGCTGCCGTTCCTGCTGCGGCTCCTCCCGCTCCTGCTCCTGCCGCGCCCGCCGTTCCGGCGGCTGCCGGGGCGGACAGTGCGCCGTAGGTCAATAAGGTTACGACGATAACGACGACAGCTGCTGCTGCGGGTGTCATGCCTTCCTGTTTGTAGTTCCATCTGTCGTAAGCTAGGCTGATTTGGTTCCAATCAGTGTTCGATGCCGTCTGAAGTTGTTTCAGGTAGGCATATTCGGGCTGTTTGGTGAGGGTTTCGATTTGGGTTTTCAGATTGCCTTGGGGGATGTCGGCGATATAGCCGCCGGGGGCGGTCAGAACGGGGGCTGTCTGTCCTTTGAAACTTGGAAGCTGTAGGGTTTCGGTATAGCTGCCGCGCCCTGCCTGTTTTTGCCAGAGGGCGGATTTGCTGCTGCTCACGGTTTCTGTGTGGATGCTGCTTTTGATCCCTTCGAGGATAATCTTGGCATCGGCTCGTGCCTGGTCGCCTACGCCTGCACGGATGACCGCGCCGCCCAGCGTGGTTTCAAACTGGGTGCCTTGCAGTTTGGCGTCCCAGCCTGATTGCAGATTGGCAGATTCTGCAACTACCCTTGAGGGCAGCGCGGTTTTCATGGTATGGGTCGTAGTATCATGCACCTTGTCGTAGGTAATGCCGATAAACTTGCGCCTTTTTTGGCTGTCAAGTTTGTCGTAGTTGAGCTCTTCTACGGCATAGAGTGTCAATTTCCGCCCGGCTTCGATGTTAATGCTGCCTTTGGGGGCATCGAATGCGGTGGCGTAGGCGTCGATGCTGCCACCAGATTTGATGTCGATACCTTGGGATGCGCTGAGGGTTACTGCGTCGGGCTTGGCGTTTTTGTGTTCTTTGACTTCAGTAATGTGTTTGCGGTTGTACCATTTGCCGGTTTTGTAGCTGCGGCGTTCTAAGGTATAGAGTTCGCCCTGTCCGGCGTAATAGGATTGGTCGCCGTAGGATTGCAGTTTGATTTTGCCGTTTTCTGCGGCTATATCGGCGGCACTCAAAATGATGCGGCTGTTGTCGTTCGGGTTCGGGGCGGACAGGGTAACGCCGCGGCTGCCTGTGATTTCAGACGGCCTGCTGATGATGGCGTAGCCGTATCGGTCGCTATTCTGCTGCCCATATTCGTAGGTGTCGAAGACGCCGCTGATGTCGATGGCTGCCTGCTTGCTGCCCTCCTGTCGCTCTTCGGCGGATGGTGCGGGCAACAGCCCTGCGGCTTGGATGTCAGTTTGTCCGGATGCGGCAATTTTGGCTCCTCGGATACGGACTCCGCCTGAGGCGAGGAGTTTGATGTTTTGAGCTCTGAGGGTGGCGGTTTTGTGTTCGTGGCCATACGCGGGATTTTGCAGCACGGAAAGGCTTTTTTCGAGTGCGGCTTTTTTGGCAGTCAATGCGTCAATCTGCTTTTCGTAGGTCAGCATTTTTTCTTTAATTGCGCCCCAATCATCCGGTGCCAAACCATATTTTTCAACAGCCCTAATTATCTCGGCTGTATCAAGAGGGTGCATATACCCCGGGTCTTCTCCCATCCACTCTAAGTTATCCCAAAGCGTAGATTCAAAATTCCTGTACTCTGCACTTCTTTCCCAAGCCGCTCTCTTCTCCCGATAAGAGGTCAATTCTGAAGATACTTTGTTTAAGTCTGCACGTATTTCTTCTTCTGCCTTCTGGGAAACATAACCGCTAAACGTATTCCGAACGCTCTCAACCTCCACATTCCCTTTGTCCGCAACCAAAGCCAAATCTTTGACTGCCGAAATGTCTGCGGCTTCAATATCTACTTCGCCCGCTACGATGCCGATATTGCCTTGGGCGGAAATAGAGGCGGTTTGCGCGCTCGGGTTGCCATTATTCCCTGCTACTGCACTGATTTTGAATTTGCCGTTGTGCTTCACGGCCAAATCACCCGCAGAAACGATACGGTTACCGGGTTCAACGGTTAAAGGGTTATCACCTCCCGATTCTATCGACATCATACCGGACAGTGGTTTCAGTTCCTCTGAACGCATAGTAGCCGTATCTTGGGTTTCCCAATCGATATGGCCCCGTTTGATGATGCCTCCGCCAGCTTTGATGTTTATCGCGCCACCGCGCAGGGTAGTATTGTCCAAAACCTGTAATGCGCTGCTGTTCAATGACAATACACCATCTGCCGCCAAGGTACTTTTACTGTTTTGCTGGTCGTTTTGTAAAATTTGACCGCTGTCTTTTCCTTTGCCTTTACCCTGTGCACTGATACTCATATGACGACGTGAATGAGCATCAAGCTGATTAAGCGTCATATGACCATGATTTGTATTAATCTGGGTATTGTGACCGGAATTGAGCTTGCTGTTATTAATCGTTAAAGTTTGATCCGCATCCACTTTCAATGATGCGCGGGCATTCAGGCGTACATTCTGCACCACCATGCTGCCTTTATTGCTGTCTAAGCTGATATGACCGCCGTTAACGGTGCCATTGCCTAAATCTAATTGACCTCCTGCAACCAGTTTCACATCGCCTGCAGAAGCATAAATATCGGTATTGTCCATTTTCAGACGGCCTTTACCGACTGAACCAGCATTAATGTCTCCTTCCGCAATCAAGTCATTTAGACCGTTGAAATCAACATTGCCGTTGGCAAGAAGAGATACGCGTCCAACTTCGGCAATAGCAGTCAGACCGTCTGAAATAATATTGCCTTGAAGTGCTGCCGTATCAATATTCTGACTGGCATTTATCCAACTCTGATTCAAGCTGATGTCACCTTTAGTCGCGCTCATCTGCACATTACCGCCACTGGAATGCAGATTACTTTGACGCACACTCAAGCTACCTGCCTGAATATCTAGATTCTTTTCTGCAGTCAATGTGTTACCGTTGCTGCTGATGAGTGCGGTGTTGCCTGCCCTCAGGCTGATGCTTTGTGCTGATAAGTCTTTATCGGCATTCAGATTCAGATCCTTACCTGTATGAATATACAGATTGCCGGACGCATTCAGGTGGGAGGCTTTTGCCTGAATGTCGTCATCAGCCATCAATACCACCTGCTTTCCGCCTTTAATGCTACCGTTGTTCAAACGGATGTTAGAAGCAACGTTTGAAGTCTCTAAAGAAAGCGGTTTGCCCGCTTCAATGTGTGCAGTGTCTTTAGCCTCAATTACAGCAGCACTGCCAATACTGCCGTTGGACAATACGGTTACGTTTTCAGCAATAATACGGGTATTTTCACCCAATTCAGTATCGCCTTTGGTGGAGCTGTACACGGAACTGCCCGCTTGAATAGTAGCATCATTGATCGTAGTACGACCGCCGGCCGACAGATTAGCCGAGCCTTTGGCATTGTTCACATTAGTTTTACTCTCAATCACCAAATTATGACCAGCATTTAATACCGTGGTAGCTGGGCGACTGCCGTTATTCTGCACCACGGCTCCGTTACGCAAATCGATATCTTCTCCCGTCTCAATAACCAATAAGCCTTTGCTCTCGATCCGACCACCATTGGAGATAAATGTGCCTGCCGCTCCTTTTTCGGTGGTTTCGATGGAGAGATAAGTCGGTGAAGCTTCGGTGCCGTCGGCAGTGGTGGCGATGCGGCCGCTGTTTTCAATGCGGCCTGACGAAGTCACAATCAATTGCTTGGCCGCTTCGAGTGTGCCGGCATTTTTGACGCCTACGCCTTTTTCATTGGCAATCAGTGTGATGCTGTCGGCGTACATACCGCCCAGTGCGGCAGTATCAAGGGCAATAGTCGGTTTCGTACCCACTCCCGTACCTGCACTGATTTCGCCGCTGGCGTAATCTACTTTCTGGGGACCGGTAGAAACCGCCAGGTTTTTACCCTGTAATTTCCCCTGCAAAGCAACTGCACGAGCAAGTACCTCGGTGTAGTCGGCTCCGCCTTTATCATTCCAACCTGCTGCTCCTACGGTCAATGTGCCTTGACGCACATCAAATCCTGTCAGTGCACCGTCTTTGCCGATTTGGGGCGCACCGGTAGTTAAGATGCCCCGACCGACATTTTTAAAGCCGCCGCCATTAACGGTAATGCCGTTGGGGTTGGCAATAATCACGTCGGCCTTTTGGCCGCCTACGGTAACGATGCCGTTGAGTTTGCTAGCCGTACCGCGTACCTCGTTCAAAATCAATTGCGCACTGCCTTTGACCAGAAACGGATTATTGTTACGGTCGTTGTTTAACACTGCCCCTTTGTTGTCAACATCAAACTGCGTATAGCGGTTGTGGCTCAACCCGCGTGCATTCGGAGTTTGGATATTCACCAAGGGGGCACCAGTGTTGGTTTTAAGGATAACGACCTGCTGGTTTTTAGGTGCTGATTTGTCGGTGGTGATTTGGGCATGGGCAGGCAATACCATACTCAGGGAAACCAAAGAGCAGACCAATGTTTTAAGGGTGGTTTTGAGTTTGACGCAAAGGTCGCCTGAAGTTTTCGGTGAAACAGAAACCGAACTGCCTGCCTGTTTACCTTTGCCCTGACTGTTGGCAGTTTCGGCTACTGCAACCATGGTGCTGTGCTTTTTACTAAAGATAATGCGATGTAAACCTTTATTCATGTCTATTCCCTTTTGAAGATGAACGTACTGCGCGCCAAGTACATAGGTAAAGTTTGACGGTCTGAGGATAAGGAAAGACCGTCTAAATATCAGTAAAAAAACACAGGTTAGAAACTGTAATTCAAGTTGAAGCCGTAAACGGTGTTGGTCGTCTGAAAGCCTTTGGGTTTATGAAGCGGCTTGCCGGCAAACAGATCATAAGCAAACATACCGCCTACTTTATGCCCTCCTCTGAAGCCGACCACTGCACCCATCAGCTGCTTGCCCGATACATATTGTGCACTTTCGCCAGATACGCGGCCATAGTCCGCACCGAGATAGAACTGATGGTTCGGATGAAAATACCAAGTTAAAGTATTCTGCCAGTAGAAACCGCGCTCTCCGGAAAGACTCTGCTCCCCATCAAATCCGCGAACGGTGTAGCGGCTGCCGATTGACAATTTATCTTGGGCAACCAACGGAGTTTTGTTCCATTGAGCTTGAATGGCGGTTGTGTAGAAAAACTGCTGTTTGCCTAAAATAAATGGGGCGGCCGCGTCCAAACCGGCAGTAATGATTTTCATACGAGATGTACCTGGAAGAATATCGCCGCCGTTTTCTTCCGGTGCAGGCATACTTTGGCGCATGCCGGTCCCGCGTTTGTAAGACAACTTGCCGTCAAGCTGCCAACTGTTGAGGTAAGCACGGTGGCGCAATTCGGCTTCCCAGCCTGCAGAGCGGCGGCGTTGCACTTCGATTTCGGCATCGTCGATGTATTTATAGGTTTGGCGTGTCCATAATTTCATTCCGACTGAAGTTTTATGAAGTCTGTTACGCCAAAGCATGCGCTCGGCGGCCAGGCTGCTCTGATATTGTTTGCCGTTGTAATCGTAATTGACGGAATAGCCTTCAGTTGCTTCGTGGTAACGATGTCCATTGTGATTAAAAGAAAACAGCCATTTTTTTACGGGCACCGAATAATGCACGCTGTAACTTCTGGATCCGCTTTCAGTTTCCGTACCGCTGGCATCAGTCAAGTCCGTTTTGTGCGCCAAACCGCGTCCATATGAAACATAAAACAAATCGCTTAAACCCAAAGGGTTATCGAACGATAAAGCGACATTCCCTTGATATTTGCCGGTCGTTTTGCCGCCCGCATCATCTATACTGATACTGAACCGTATGGGTTTATTCTGCTGCCATTTAATCTGTAAATCGCTTTTGCCTTCTTCTTCGGACGGTATAATCTGAATATCTGTTTTAACACTCGACAAACGACGCAGGTTTTCCAAGCCCTGCTCTACATCGCGCAGATTGAGAATTTTGTTCCTATATAAGGGAAATTTGTTATTGAATGCACTAATACTGCCTTCGGCAGACTTCCCATCCCGTTTTTCTTCATAACGGATATCCCCTATTTTGCCTGCTGATACCCGTAATTTCAGAATTCCCGACCCCATATTCTGTGGTTGGATAATAGCTTGGGAAGTGAGGTAGCCACGCACGATCAGTATCTGTTGCGCGGCTTTTTGTAGCCTGCTCAAATTATTGGAACCTAAACACATCCCAGTTTTAAAAGCTGTTTCTTTCATGAGCACAGAAGGAAGAAAAGAAAATGTGCGCTCCGTCTTATCATCTAAACTAATGTAATTTACCCGAGTACACGGTGTTTCATCTTCACTCAGGACATAATTGTTCTTCTCCAATGGTTGCTCGAAACGGACATTTGCATCAGTTAACAATTCAGCATCTATGTGCTGCTGACGCTGCATGGAACGGATAAGTTCTGCATCGTTTTCATCGGCAGCTAAGGTTTTAAGGGGTATGACAGCCAGGATAACCAACAAACATGGAGCAGGAAAAAATTTCATGACATGAATATTATTTTAGCAATATTTACTATTATGTCATAAATTTAAAAGTATTTACAGTTATAGAATAAGACCTTTGCAGAATTCCCCAAAATCCCCACCAAGACGTTTAGGGGATTTCTCATGAGCACCTTCTTCCGGCAAACCGCACAAGCCATGATTGCCAAACACATCGACCGTTTCCCACTATTGAAGTTGGATCAGATGATTGGCAGCCGGTCGAACAGTACCTGAACCGTCAAAGAACCCGCATCGATTTCAACCTGTTTTGCCGTTTTGACGAACTGAGCATCCCCGATTACAGCACCTTATGCCGCTACCGCAACTGGCTGGCGCAAGACGACACCCTGTCCGAATTACTCAAACTGATTAACTGCCAACTGGCCGAAAAAAACCTAAAAGTAGAGAAAGCATCCGCCGCCGTCATTGATGCCACCATTATTCAGACCGCCGGCAGCAAATAGCGTCAGGCCATAGAAGTTGATGAAGAAGGACAAGTCAGCGGACAAACCACACCGAGTAAAGACAGCGATGCCCGCTGGACAAAGAAAAACGGCCTCTACAAACTCGGTTACAAACAACATACCCGTACCGATGAGGAAGGCTATATCGAGAAACTGCACATCACCCCCGCCAATGTCCATGAGTGCAACCATCTGTCCCCTTTGTTGGAAGGCATTGCTGAAGGCACGACCGTCTATGCCGACAAAGGCTACGACAGTAAGGAAAACCGGCAACATCTGAAAGAATATCAGTTACTGGACGGCATTATGCGCAAAGCCCACCGCAACCGTCCGCTGACGGAAGCGCAAACCAAACGTAACCGATATTTGTCGAAAACCCGTTATGTGGTTGAACAAAGCTTCGGTACGCTGCACCGTAAATTCTGCTATGCCCGGGCAGCCTATTTTGGTCTGTTCAAAGTGAGCGCACAAAGCCATCTGAAGGTGATGTGTTTGAACCTGTTGAAAGCCGCCAACAGGCTAAGTGTGTCTTGCCTTAGTTATACGCTCATAAAACGGACGCGGCAATTATGGCAATTGTGGAGGTAATTTAAAAGAGAATCCTTCAGGCTTCTCTTTTTTATATTCTCCACAGTTTAGCTGTTTTACATTTTAACAGTTGTGCAGTTTAACAGTCGTATAACTTTGCTAAATTTATAGTTGCAATGTACTAGCTTTAATGAAATAATATATTTAAATTAATTTTGAGGTGTACACTTACCTGCACCCTACACAGAGGTCTATAAGATGATTATTTCTTTTCTGAATCAGAAAGGCGGAACAGGTAAAACGACCGTCAGTACCAATGTTGCCGCAGAATTGGCCTACCGTGGTTTTAAAACACTGTTTGTAGATGCAGACCCGCAAGGCACGGCGATGCGCGGAGCCAGTGAACGTCCCGAAGACAAACCCCTACTCTACAATGTTATCGGTATGCCCAATACCAGCATTTCCCAGCAGATTCCCAAAATGCAGGAAGAAAACGGCTACGATTTCGTTATTATCGACGGCCCGCCCCGCATGACTTCCTTGACTAAAAACATCATCATCACCAGTGATGTTATCGTGATGCCTATGCGGGCATCAGGATACGACGAATGGGCAACCAAGGAAATGGAGGAACTTGTAGATGAGGCACGGAATTTCAAACCATCTATTATCTCCGCAATCTGTTTCAATGCTTTTGCCAAAAACACCAAGGTTGCAAAGGGCATCTTTAAGGATATTAAAGAGAAAGATTGGTCTTTCTTCGACACACTTATCTCTTCCCGAGCTATTTTTGCAGATGCCGGAACAAGGGGTTTGTCCGTCCGAGAAGTCGATCCACGCTCTCCTGCCGTAACTGAAATAGAAAACCTTGTTAATGAAATTCTTGCTTTAAGAAAGGACAAATAAATGGCTGTTAAAGAAAAAGATATGTCTGCTTGGCTGTCCGGCAATACGGCAGAAGATGAAAAACCGGCGGAACAATCCCCTCAACCTCAAGAAGAAAAACCGAACTTTAATACAATGGAAGAGCGTCAGGCCCGCCTTACCGTCCCCATCCCAGTTTCCATGCACGTCAGGGTTAAAATTCATTGTGCAAGACACGGTATCACCCAAAACGATATGGTTGCTCAAGCCGTCAGAGAGTATTTGGAACGAAACGGAAGCTGAATTCCGAGTACGAGTATTGGAGGCTAATGAAAATAATCAAGCCTCCAACATTCCCTCTATTACATCGTAAGCATCCAGAAAACCTATTGCAGACGATAGTTGGAAATCCGATAACGGATTATCGACAAATTTAAAATTTTGCGTATCTTTCAAATTAACCTTGGCTGTGTTTTGATATTAGGTTGATACAGGATTTAAGAAGGAATCATGAAATACATGATTCCTTTTCGTTTGCCTATATTAAAAAATAAAGAATAGGGGTTATTTTTTAATTTTAGTCTTTTAACACCTTTTCTCTTTTTTAGCAGTCTTTTTATTTGTCTAGTGTTCTGTATTTAAATAGATTTATCTTGCCATCATGGTATATATCACACCGTTTATCGGGCAACATCACACCGTTTGTCGTTTTATTTGACACCGTTTGTCGTGCAATTCAGCACCGTCTATCAGGAAATAGCACACCGTTTTGCAGGTATATCGCACCTTTTGGCGTGCAAGACTAAACAGATGGGAAAATAGACATATCACACCTGTTTTCGTGTAAAACAAGCTGTGAACAACATATCTTACGTTGATATAACACCATTTATCGTGCTTGAAAAATTCCCCCTAGTTATTAATTTAATTAATTGATGTATATAGATTTTATTCTAAATAATCGGCAATACTGCCTTCAATATCACACCATACGATGTGCTAAATTTCATCAAAAACTTTTGTTAGCTGGAACCCTACCTGTAGGTGTGGTGGGCCGTTAACACGTAGGACGAGTGTCCAAGTACTGGTAAGAAGGCGTTAATGAATGTCCTCAAAAATAAGGGCAGCACACATAGCAGTGTGCCTTTTAATGTAAGGTTCCGGATTGATTGTCTTGCAAATGTGATTTCAGCCAAAGATATAACACCGTTTTTCGTGCTTAAAAAATTCACTTATGCTGCTATTTTAATATATTGATATGTATATATTTTTATAATAAATTCTGTATAATCACCCTAAATATAACACCTTTTGGTGTGCAAAATTCCTTACCGGTTGAAACCCGTCGCTTGGACATTCGTTCCTTTCTAAATCAGGATGATGCTTTATGTGCTGCCCTTTAAAAACTTATATAACACCGTTTGGCGTGCAACAGTCTTGGGTTTAACTCTTGAATAACAAAAAAATAGAGTGAGTTTTTCATTTTAGTCTTTTAACACCTTTCTCTTTTCAGTCTTTATATTTCAAGAGAATATATTGAATTTCAAAGATATTGCTGTTGTAAGTCAGGATATATCACACCGTTTATCGGGCAATATCATACCTTTTGTCGTTTTATTTGACACCGTTTACCGTGCAATGCAGCACCGTTTGTCGGGAAATAGTACACCGTTTTGCAGGTATATCGCACCTTTTGGCGTGCATAAGGTTCAAGAATCAACCGATCATTTGACACCCTAATCATACAAAGGTAGCATATTGTTTTTATTTAGCGGAACCATCTGTTATGGCTGTTAAAAACCTTGTTGTTAAAGACAATGCGTTAATCAATGCCAGCTACAATCTTGAACTGGTGGAGCAGAGGTTAATACTGTTGTCCATTATTGAGGCTAGGACTACGGGAAAGGGGATTACCGCAAACGACAGGTTGACCATTACAGCCAGCAGTTACATGAATAATTTCCATACCAACCGCAATACGGCTTATAAGGCTTTGAAAGATGCCTGTAACAACCTTTTTGAACGCCAATTCAGTTTTATCGAGAAAACACCAAAAGGGGAAAAGGTAGTACGGACAAGGTGGGTATCTCAGGTCGCCTATATTGAACAACAGGCAACGGTAGAGTTAGTTTTTGCACCAAATGTTGCCCCTTTGATTACGATGCTAGAAAAAAACTTCACAAGCTACGAGCTTGATCAGGTCTCATCGTTGAGCAGTAAATACGCGGTGCGGCTCTACGAAATTATTATTTCATGGCGTGCAGCCGGTAAGACACCGATGTTCAGTACAATGGAGTTGCGCGAACGTTTGGGTGTGATGCCTGACGAGTATCAAAAAATGGAGCTGTTCAAACGTAAGGTTTTGGATTTCGCCGTCAAGCAGATCAATGATAAAACGGATATTTCTATTACCTACGAGCAGCATAAAGAAGGACGAAAAATTGTAGGTTTTACATTCTCAATCCTACATAAAATAGGGTCGAAAGACATCCCTCTTGAAAATCAATCGGAACTTTTTACCGGAATGACTGATTTGGAAGCCGGAACGATACGGGTCAGGGCGGAAGCATATATCGCTTCGCTCATTGCAAAAGGTCAGAACGTGACTAAAGCCCATAGGCTGAATATTCTGAAAAAAGCCGTAGAGGAACGTTGGGGATTTGTAGATGCGGCTAAAGATAATGGGGCCAAAAATCCTGAAAACAAAAATGCAAAAGTCGTTTTAAACGAATGGGAAAAGATTCCTAATGGTACACGTTTTAAGGATAAGGATGGAACAATTTGGGTTAAAGATTCAGGTATGCTTAGGACAGAAGAGACAAACAGGTGGATTGCCGATTCTCAGATTGCCAGATTATTTCCTATGTTAACTGTGATGGTTGAGGAAGGTATTTAACCCGTCAGCCCGCGTATTCTACCTGTTTTGCGGTACGGAAACCAATTGAACCTGCTTTACGCTACAATAGAAGATTGCAATTTCGGCGGATGTACCATGAACGATTACACAGCCATGCCGTCTGAAGACGGAGGAATCAGCTCATTATCACTTCCGCCGCACTCAATGGAGGCGGAGCAGTCAAAATATCGGCAGCGGAACGGGTGGTAGCTTGGAGTACGAAAAATTCAAGCAGTTTCTTTTGAACTCTATTGTTTAATTTACAATTGGTTATCTTTATTTTCGTAGCCTGGCATAACTGCTAATCTACGTCAGCCCCTAAAAATTAATCTAATTTACGATTTTGACATCCTCCCCCGCCTAAAGGGCGGGGATTCCTACTGCGGTCGGCGGTGTTCTGCCAAACCGCTTCGGTGGGTTCGTGCTGCCGACAACTTTACCGCATTGTTCACTTCACACGCGCTACGGGCATGTCCTGCCCTGATTTGACTGCTTATTGCGCCGCCAAGATTTCCTGACCGCGTCGTAATATATTTATCGCCCCAGCCACATCCGCATTTTCCGTATAGCCGCATTCTACGCATTCAAATACAGCCTGCGTTTGGCGGTTGTCTTTCGCGGTATGTCCGCAACAAGGACAGGTTCAACTGGTATTTTGCGGCGGTACAGCAACCAGATGTCCGCCATTCCACAACAATTTGTAATCCAACTGCCGTCCGAACTCGAACCGAGATTGGTCTAGTATCGACCGGTTCAAACCTGATTTCTGTTTCACATTCTTGCCGTGTTCTTCCGCTGTGCCTCTGGCTGATTTGGACATATTCGACACCTGTAAATCTTCAACGTACACAACCGCGTGGTTTTTGCTGATTTTGCTTGAAGTTTGGTGCAGGAAGTCTTTACGGCAGTGAGCGGTTTTGTGGTGCAATTTGGCGATTTTCGCCTTTAATTTCTGCCAGTTTTGGCTAAATTTAACCTTGTTTTTAAGTCGGCGTTGTAGTTTTGCCAGTTTGCCTTTAAGGTTTTTGAATGCGTTAATCGGCTCAAAATGTTCGCCGTTGGATAGCGTAGCGAAGCGCACGATACCCATATCGATACCGATTTCTCCGCCTTTGGGTTTTGGTATTTCCGCCTCAAATTCTGTTTGAATGGAAACATACCACTTACCGCATTTTCGGCTGACGGTTACGTTTTTAATTTCGCCGACGACATCGCGGCTGTTGCGATAACGTACCCAACCGATTTTGGGCAGATAGATGCGGTTATTTTGTTGTTCCAGTTTACAGCCTTGCGGAAATCTGAAACTGTCTTTTTCGCCCTTGCGTTTGAATTTTGGAAAGTCCGAACGTTTGGCGAAGAAGTTTTTGAATGAGCTTTCTAAATCTTTCAAAGCTTGCTGCAAAACCTGACTGTGGCAATCTTTTAGCCAAGTTAATTCACGTTTCCATTCAGGCAACAAATTCGCGATTTTGTTGTAACTGAATTTGAATGATTTATCTGCTTCGTACTGTTCATTTCGATACGCCAAAGCGCGATTGAATACAAAATGGGAACAACCGCAAAACTGCTTAAGTCTGCGGATTTGTGCGCCGTTTGGCATCAATTCAAATTTGAACGCTTTGAGTATTTGCATGGTTTCGTAGATAATGGAATTTTTGATTATTCTACACTTGGTCTATGGAAAAGAAACTGATTTAAGACTTGGTAGACACGTTGTTTTTAACTTACATGTTCATTTAGTCTTTGTCGCAAAATACCGCCGAAAAGTGTTCACAAAAGAAATTTTAGACGATATGCGACAAATTTTTGAAAGCGTTTGCACCGATTTTGAGGCACAACTAGTGGAATTTGACGGTGAAAATGACCATGTTCATTTGCTTGTAAACTATCCACCCAAAGTATCTATTTCAAAACTCGTGAACAGCTTGAAAGGTGTATCTAGTCGTATGATTAGGCAAAAAAATTATCCCGGTATTCGTGAGAAACTTTCGGGTGGTGCGTTGTGGTCGCCGTCTTATTTTGCAGGTAGTTGTGGTGGTGCATCTATTTCCATTATTCGACAATAAATTGAGCAGCAAAATACGCCTGACTGAAATTCAACGTTTTTAGGACTGCTTTGCAGTCCGTGCCTGATATCTCCGCCGTGAACGGCGAAGTTTTACGGCGCATTCGGATAAAAATATTATTAAGAAAGCCCTTACTATGAACCGCACTCTGTACAAAGTTGTATTTAACAAACATCGAAACTGCATGATAGCCGTTGCTGAAAATGCCAAACGCGAGGGCAAAAACACAGCCGACACCCAAGCTGTAGGTATTTTGCCAAATGATATTGCGGGCTTTACGGGTTTTATCCATTCTATCTCTGTTATCTCATTCTCCCTTTCATTACTGCTCGGTTCTGCCCTTATCCTGACTTCTTCTTCTGCTAATGCCCAAGGTATCGTTGCCGACAAATCCGCACCTGCACAGCAACAGCCTACCATCCTGCAAACAGGTAACGGCATACCGCAAGTCAATATTCAAACCCCTACTTCGGCAGGGGTTTCTGTTAATCAATATGCCCAGTTTGATATAGGTAATCGCGGGGCGATTTTGAACAACAGTCGCAGCAACACCCAAACACAACTAGGCGGTTGGATTCAAGGCAATCCTTGGTTGGCAAGGGGCGAAGCACGTGTGGTTGTAAACCAAATCAACAGCAGCCATTCTTCACAACTGAATGGCTATATTGAAGTGGGCGGACGACGTGCAGAAGTCGTTATTGCCAATCCGGCAGGGATTGCAGTCAATGGTGGTGGTTTTATCAATGCTTCCCGTGCCACTTTGACGACAGGTGAGCCACAATATCAAACAGGCGCATTAACAGGCTTTCAGGTTCGTTCGGGTCATGTTGCGATCACGGGACAAGGTTTGGATGCCCGTGATACCGATTACACACGTATTCTCAGTTATCATTCCAAAATTGATGCACCCGTATGGGGACAAGATGTTCGTGTCGTCGCGGGACAAAACGATGTGGCCGCAACAGGTGATGCACATTCTCCTATTCTCAATAATGCTGCTGCCAATACGTCAAACAATACAGCCAACAACGGCACACATATCCCTTTATTTGCGATTGATACAGGCAAATTAGGAGGTATGTATGCCAACAAAATCACCTTGATCAGTACGGCCGAACAAGCAGGCATTCGTAATCAAGGGCAGTTGTTTGCTTCTTCCGGTAATGTGGCGATTGATGCAAATGGCCGTTTAGTCAATAGTGGCACGATGGCTGCCGCCAATGCAAAAGATACGGATAATACAGCGGAACACAAAGTCAATATCCGCAGTCAAGGCGTTGAAAACAGCGGTACGGTGGTATCGCAACAAGGCACTCAAATTCACAGTCAATCGATTCAAAACACTGGCACATTATTGTCCTCAGGCGAAATATTGATTCACAATTCGGGCAGCCTGAAAAATGAAACATCAGGCACCATTGAAGCCGCTCGTTTGGCTATTGACACCGACACACTTAATAATCAAGGCAAACTCTCTCAAACAGGTTCACAAAAACTCCATATTGATGCACAAGGCAAAATGGATAACCGTGGTCGCATGGGTTTGCCAGATACCACACCAACCGCGCCAAATGGTTCAAGCAATCAAATCGGCAATAGTTACAACGCATCTTCCCATTCATCCACTACCACACCAACAACGGCAACAGGTACGGGTACTGCAACCGTTTCTATATCAAACATAACTGCGCCTACCTTTGCTGATGGGACAATTCGCACTCATGGTGCACTGGATAATTCAGGCAGTATTATCGCCAATGGTCAAACAGATGTTAGTGCGCAACAAGGTTTAAATAATGCAGGACAAATAGACATTCATCAGTTAAATGCAAAAGGTTCGGCGTTTGACAATTACAATGGAACAATTATCAGTGATGCGGTTCACATTCAAGCCGGCAGCCTGAATAATCAAAACGGCAACATCACAACACGCCAACAGTTAGAGATTGAAACCGGTCAACTGAATAACGCTCATGGCAAGTTATTATCAGCAGAAATAGCGAATTTAGCCGTTTCAGGCAGCCTGAACAATCAAAATGGCGAAATAGCGACCAATCAACAACTGATTATTCACGATGGTCAGCAATCTACCGCTGTCATTGATAATACGAACGGCACGATACAATCAGGTCATGATGTTGCTATTCAGGCAAAATCGTTATCCAACAACGGCACACTTGCCGCTGATAATAAACTGGATATTGCGTTACAAGATGATTTTTATGTGGGACGCAAGATCGTCGCGGGCAATGAATTGTCGCTCAGTACACGAGGCAACCTGAGAAATTCACATACCTTGCAAGCAGGAAAACGCATTCGGATTAAAGCAAATAACCTTGATAATGTAGCACAAGGCAACATTCAATCCGGCGGTACGACAGACATAGGCACGCAGCACAATTTAACCAATAGAGGCTTGATTGACGGACAACAAACCAAAATCCAAGCCGGGCAAGTGAATAATATCGGTACAGGTCGGATTTATGGTGACAATATCGCTATTGCGGCTACCCGCTTAGACAATCAAGATGAAAACGGTACAGGTGCCGCCATTGCGGCACGCGAAAACCTGAATTTAGGCATTGGACAATTAAATAACCGTGAAAACAGTCTGATTTACAGCGGTAACGATATGGCGGTTGGCGGCGCATTAGATACCAATGGCCAAGCCACAGGCAAAGCCCAAAGCATACGCAATGCCAGCGCAACCATTGAAGCCGCCGGCAAAATGCGTTTAGGTGTAGAAAAGCTGCACAATACCAATGAGCATTTGAAAACGCAGTTGGTAGAAACAGGGCGCGAGCATATTGTTGATTACGAAGCATTTGGACGACACGAATTATTGCGGGAAGGCACACAACATGAATTAGGCTGGTCTGTCTATAACGATGAATCAGACCACTTACGCACCCCTGATGGAGCGGCGCATGAAAATTGGCATAAATACGATTATGAAAAAGTCACCCAAAAAACCCAAGTTACCCAAACTGCGCCAGCCAAAATCATTTCAGGTAATGATTTAACCATTGATGGTAAAGAAGTATTTAATACCGATAGCCAAATCATCGCCGGCGGCGATTTGCTTGTGCAAACAGAAAAAGACGGTTTGCATAACGAGCAAACCTTTGGCGAAAAGAAAGTATTCAGTGAAAATGGCAAATTACACAGCTATTGGCGTGAGAAACATAAAGGACGAGACTCAACGGGACATAGCGAACAAAATTACACTTTGCCGGAGGAAATCACACGCAACATTTCACTGGGTTCATTTGCCTATGAATCGCATCGCAAAGCATTAAGCCATCATGCGCCCAGCCAAGGCACTGAGTTGCCGCAAAGCAACGGTATTTCGCTACCCTATACGTCCAATTCTTTTACCCCATTACCCGGCAGCAGCTTATACATTATCAATCCTGTCAATAAAGGCTATCTTGTTGAAACCGATCCACGCTTTGCCAACTACCGTCAATGGTTGGGTAGTGACTATATGCTGGACAGCCTCAAACTAGACCCAAACAATTTACATAAACGTTTGGGTGATGGTTATTACGAGCAACGTTTAATCAATGAACAGATCGCAGAGCTGACAGGGCATCGTCGTTTAGACGGTTATCAAAACGACGAAGAACAATTTAAAGCCTTAATGGATAATGGCGCGACTGCGGCACGCTCCATGAATCTCAGCGTTGGCATTGCATTAAGTGCCGAGCAAGTAGCGCAACTGACCAGCGATATTGTTTGGTTGGTACAAAAAGAAGTTAAACTTCCTGATGGCGGCACACAAACCGTATTGGTGCCACAGGTTTATGTACGCGTTAAGAATGGCGACATAGACGGTAAAGGTGCATTGTTGTCAGGCAGCAATACACAAATCAATGTTTCAGGCAGCCTGAAAAACTCAGGCACGATTGCAGGGCGCAATGCGCTTATTATCAATACCGATACGCTAGACAATATCGGTGGGCGTATTCATGCGCAAAAATCAGCGGTTACGGCCACACAAGACATCAATAATATTGGCGGCATGCTTTCTGCCGAACAGACATTATTGCTCAACGCAGGCAACAACATCAACAGCCAAAGCACCGCCGCCAGCAGTCAAAATACACAAGGCAGCAGCACCTACCTAGACCGAATGGCAGGTATTTATATCACAGGCAAAGAAAAAGGTGTTTTAGCAGCGCAGGCAGGCAAAGACATCAACATCATTGCCGGTCAAATCAGCAATCAATCAGAGCAAGGGCAAACCCGGCTGCAAGCAGGGCGCGACATTAACCTAGATACGGTACAAACCAGCAAATATCAAGCAACCCATTTTGATGCCGATAACCATGTTATTCGCGGTTCAACGGACGAAGTCGGCAGCAGCATTCAAACAAAAGGCGATGTTACCCTATTGTCAGGGAATAACCTCAATGCCAAAGCTGCCGAAGTCAGCAGCGCAAACGGTACACTCGCTGTGTCTGCCAAAAATGACATCAACATCAGCGCAGGCATCAACACGGCCCATGTTGATGATGCGTCCAAACACACAGGCAGAAGCGGTGGTGGCAATAAATTAGTCATTACCGATAAAGCCCAAAGTCATCACGAAACCGCCCAAAGTAGCACCTTTGAAGGCAAGCAAGTTGTATTGCAGGCAGGAAACGATGCCAACATCCTTGGCAGCAATGTTATTTCCGATAATGGCACCCGGATTCAAGCAGGCAATCATGTTCGCATTGGTACAACCCAAACTCAAAGCCAAAGCGAAACCTATCATCAAACCCAGAAATCAGGATTGATGAGTGCAGGTATCGGCTTCACTATTGGCAGCAAGACAAACACACAAGAAAACCAATCCCAAAGCAACGAACATACAGGCAGTACCGTAGGCAGCTTGAAAGGCGATACCACCATTGTTGCAGGCAAACACTACGAACAAATCGGCAGTACCGTTTCCAGCCCGGAAGGCAACAATACCATCTATGCCCAAAGCATAGACATTCAAGCGGCACACAACAAATTAAACAGTAATACCACCCAAACCTATGAACAAAAAGGCTTAACGGTGGCATTCAGTTCGCCCGTTACTGATTTGGCACAACAAGCTATTGCCGTCGCACAAAGCAGCAAACAAGTCGGACAAAGCAAAAACGACCGCGTTAATGCCATGGCGGCTGCCAATGCAGGCTGGCAAGCCTATCAAACAGGTAAGAGTGCACAAAACTTAGCCAATGGTACAACCAATGCCAAACAAGTCAGCATCTCCATAACCTACGGCGAACAGCAAAACCGACAAACCACCCAAGTTCAAGCCAATCAAGCCCAAGCGAGTCAAATTCAAGCAGGTGGTAAAACCACATTAATCGCCACAGGAGCAGCAGAACAATCCAATATCAACATCGCAGGCTCAGATGTTGCCGGCAAAGCAGGCACAATCCTGATTGCCGATAACGACATCACACTCCAATCAGCCGAGCAAAGCAATACCGAACGCAGCCAAAACAAATCGGCAGGTTGGAACGCAGGTGCTGCCGTATCATTCGGACAAGGAGGCTGGTCATTAGGCGTTACCGCAGGCGGCAATGTCGGCAAAGGCTACGGCAATGGCGACAGCATCACCCACCGCCATAGCCATATTGGCGACAAAGGCAGCCAAACCCTTATCCAAAGCGGTGGCGGCACCACACTCAAAGGCGCGCAAGTACGCGGCAAAGGCGTACAAGTCAATGCCAAAAACCTAAGTATTCAAAGCGTACAAGATAGAGAAACTTATCAAAGCAAACAACAAAACGCCAGTGCACAAGTGACCGTAGGTTATGGCTTCAGTGCCAGTGGCGATTACAGCCAAAGCAAAATCCGAGCCGACCATGCTTCGGTAACCGAGCAAAGCGGTATTTATGCCGGAGAAGACGGCTATCAAATCAATGTGCAGAACCACACCGATTTGAAAGGCGGTTTGATTACTTCCACCCAAAAATCGGAAGACGATGGCAAAAACCGTTTTACAACGGGTACGCTCACCTTTGAAGACTTGGCGAATAAGTCGGAATATTCGGGCAGTTCGTTTGGCGTTGGTTTAAGCGGCTCAATGGGCGGCGGTGAGAGTATGCCCAAAGAAATTGGCGGACAAAAACTGATGACTTTGGGTAGCAATAAAACTTTTGACCTAACCGAACCTGATGGCACGCCGACTGGCGAAAGCAAAACCGTTGCTATGGGTTCACTGAAAACTCAAACAGGTATCGGACACGACAGTGAAAGCCAGCATTCAGTAACACATTCAGGCATTAACACCGCCAATATTGTGATTGCTGATGAGAATAAGCAAAAAGAACTCACAGGCAAAACTGCCGATGAAACAATCGGTGCAATCAAAACCGATGTAACTGTGGAAAACTACGCAGAGCATATAGGCAGCCTGAAAAATAACTTCGACAAAGAAAAAGTTTTGAAAGAACTGAACATTCAAGTCGAAGTTACCAAAGATTTCAGCGAAAACGCCAAAGCCACGATTGCCCAAGTTTATGAACCCAAGCAAGCGAAATTGCGAGAAGAAATCAAAGAATTGGAGAAGAAAAAAGACTTTTCTGACCCTAATTCAAAAGAATGGGAAATTTATCAGGCGGAACAAGATAAACTTTATGACAAAATTTATAACCTGCAATATCAAAAACGGATTTTGGAAACCGTTGTTGGTATTGTGGCGTTAGACCCTGATACGGCGATTACGCAGGGCTTATTGCAAGGCGTTGCTACAAAATTACGCCGAGAAACTTTGGATAATTCACGCAAATTTCCTGGCATTGTCGATAAAAACGGCAAAGTCTTATTAAGCAATGTTTCTTACGATAGCGATTACTTTGACGGCGTGAAGTTGGGCGGTGTTCGAGTTGATGTGCAAGCGATTTGTGGGGAAGATACTTCGGAGCGTTGCATTAAAAATCCTAATGGTACATATACATTTGTTGAAGACCAAAATAGGGAAAAAATCAAAACATTCAATGACGCAATGAAACCTGAAAAAAATCCTGCGGCTAAAGGTATGTATGGTGCTACTGGCGGCGTTCAGGGTTTAATGGGGACAATGATTGGCAACCCATACCCCAAAGGTTCTTTCTTTTGGGATACTGTTGTTGAAGGTTTTGGCGGCACTCACGATTTTATGGGCGGTCAAATGTGGGGCTTTTATCGTGGAAAAGACGCAGGCTATGAACAGGGTAATACCACTCTTGACCGAAGAACTACTAACAAAAAAGACGCAATAGGTTCATCAGTAACAGCCGCCGTCGCCATTCCTGTCGCCGCACCGTTTGCTATTGCTGATATAGTCGATCAGGATTTTATCCAAGCGATTATGAAAATTACTGGTCATTGATTATCTATATATTGGTGGTTGTTATGAAATGCTATATTAAAGTTGTCATTATTGTTTTTATAATGGTAATGACAACTTCTTGTAATCCTTGCTTTTTTGCAACTTCTTCTTGTGATTATTCTTTTAGAAAAAACTATCCTATAAATAGCGACGATGAATATTATGTTAAGAATAATACGAGCAAAGAAACAAGAATTGCGGATTTACGCTATTGTATTTCTTATGCATGTCCAGAAGTTTATCAAAAATATCAACTACCAGATGAAAATGGAGATTATAGGGAGATTATTCGTAGAAAATATAAAGATGATTATAAAAAGGGCTATAAGAATGCAGATGATGTCATGACATGCTACGGAAAGATTGGAGAATGCATGAAAAATAATAAAGGATATTCAACAAAATGGTAATAATGGGTTACGGCGTTTCAGGCAGTGCGAGTTATAGCAAGCCCAAAGTAAATGCGGATTATGCGTCTGTGAATGAGCAAAGCGGCATATTTGCGGGTGAAGATGGTTATCAAATCAACATCAAAGGACACACCGACCTCAAAGGCGGACTCATCTGCAACGTGTGGTAGAGTATGGCAAAAGTCAAAATATTACAGTCAAAATTACGGAGATCAAATAATGATTTTTAAACAGAATCAAAATTATTGGGCAGTTTTTGATGCTAATAAAGAAGCTCTGATTGTTCAAACATGTTCAGGTTTGGGGTTAACGGCAATAGACCACCTATATCCCCCCCATATCCTGCCATTGGATACCGACAATGAAACTTTAGGCACGACGGTCTTGCAAGCGTTGGCAAACAGCAGGACGTTAGACAACGAAGCTGAACGTATTGATTTTTTAAAACAGGAAAATTTTAAACCACGCTATGAGGATTGGGTTGCCAAGCTATGCGGGAACTTGGGCTATAAAACCAGACGCGCCCTATTTAAAAACATGATGAGTGTGGATATTTGGCTGCACAACGGCAGCCTGAAAATCAGCCCGAGCCGCCATGTCAAGCTGGAAGCGTGGGATGCCATTGATGCAGACGACGTAATTTTATCATTGGATAACAGTCCTGAAGAAATCGGAGCAGGTTTAAGGTTGGCATTGAGCCGCTGCCGATAATATTTGATAAAAGGTCGTCTGAAACAACAAAAATACGTTTTCAGACGGCTTTTCTTTCAACAAGCCACCACAGCAATCAGACAAAAGCAACCCACCGCCACACCCATATCGGCAGTACGGCTGGACAAACCACCATCCGAAGCGGCGGGGATACCACACTCAAAGGCGCGCAAGTACGCGGCAAAGGCGTACAAGTCAATGCCAAAAACCTAAGTATTCAAAGCGTACAAGATAGAGAAACTTATCAAAGTAAACAACAAAACGCCAGTGCACAAGTGACCGTAGGTTATGGCTTCAGTGACAGTGGCGATTACAGCCAAAGCAAAATCCGAGCCGACCATGCTTCGGTAACCGAGCAAAGCGGTATTTATGCCGGAGAAGACGGCTATCAAATCAAGGTCGGAAACCATACAGACCTCAAAGGCGGCATCATCACCAGCAGCCAAAGCGCAGAAGACAAAGGGAAAAACCTTTTTCAGACGGCCACCCTTACTGCCAGCGACATTCAAAACCACAGCCAATACAAAGGCGAAAGTTTTGGATTGGGCGCAAGTGCGTCCATAAGCGGCAAAACACTGGGACAGGGCGCACAAAATAAACCTCAAAACAAACACCTGACAAGCGTGGCCGATAAAAACGGCGCAAGTTCATCAGTGGGTTATGGCAGCGACAGCGACAGTCAAAGCAGCATCACGAAAAGCGGCATCAACACCCGCAACATACACATCACCGACGAAGCGGGACAACTTGCCCGAACAGGCAGGACTGCAAAAGAAACCGAAGCGCGTATCTACACCGGCATCGACACCGAAACTGCGGATCAACACACAGGCCGTCTGAAAAACAGCTTCGACAAAGACGCGGTCGCCAAAGAGATCAACCTGCAAAGGGAAGTAACGAAGGAGTTCGGCAGAAACGCCGCCCAAGCCGTAGCGGCCGTTGCCGACAAACTCGGCAATACCCAAAGTTACGAACGGTATCAGGAAGCCCGAACCCTGCTGGAGGCCGAACTGCAAAACATGGACAGCGAAGCCGAAAAAGCCGCCATCCGCGCATCCCTCGGCCAAGTAAACGCCTACCTTGCCGAAAACCAAAGCCGCTACGACACCTGGAAAGAAGGCGGCATAGGCAGGAGCATACTGCACGGGGCGGCAGGCGGACTGACGACCGGCAGCCTCGGCGGCATACTGGCCGGCGGCGGTACTTCCCTTGCTGCACCGTATTTGGACAAAGCGGCGGAAAACCTCGGCCCGGCGGGCAAAGCGGCGGTCAACGCACTGGGCGGGGCGGCCATCGGCTATGCGGCGGGCGGGAATGTCGGTACGGCGGCAGTAGGGGCGAATGTCGATTGGAACAATAGGCAGCTGCATCCGAAAGAAATGGCGTTGGCCGACAAATATGCCGAAGCCCTCAAGCGTGAAGTCGAAAAACGTGAAGGCAGAAAAATCAGCAGTCAAGAAGCGGCAATGAGAATCCGCAGGCAGATACTGCGTTGGGTGGACAAAGGTTCTCAAGACGGCTATACCGACCAAAGCGTCATATCCCTTATCGGAATGAAAGGCGAAGACAAAGCCTTGGGTTATACTTGGGACTACCGCAACTACGGCGCAAGAAATCCGCAAGCCTACAACGATCCGAAGCTGTTTGAGGAATACCGCCGACAGGACAAACCCGAATACCGCAACCTGACCTGGCTGCACAGCGGGACGAAAGACACCAAAATCAGGCAGGGAGAGCGGAAAAACGAAGAGTTTGCACTGAACGTTGCCGACGGACTGACGAGCCTTGTCAACCCCAATCCGAGGATAAAAGCCCCGATTCTTGCAGCCATCCGTAATCTGGGAAACATCAAGCCGACCGTTACCGGCAGCGATCCCTTATTGGCGGGTTCGGGGAATATCCGTATCCCTGCAAACGGCAATGTTGCGAAGGGGGACAGGATTCCGGGTGCGGCATTGGCAACGACGGAACATAAGTACAAAGGAGGGGCGCATTCGGAAACCAAAAAACCGACCAATGACGGTTTGGATTCGCATCATTGTCCTGCGAAAGATTGCTATAAAGGAGCCCCCATTAGTAGTGAACAAGGTCCTGCTATTAAGATGGATCCGAAGGATCATCGGCTTACTGAAAGTTATGGACGCTCTCCTTATGCTATCCAATATAGGGCTAAGCAAAAAGAGTTACTGGAACAAGGTAAATTGAAAGAGGCTATTGAAATGGATGTGAGGGATATCAGATCTAAGTTCGGATCCAAATATGATAAGGCAATCGAGGAGATGCTTGAGTATTCGGGAAAACTAGACCCAAATTCTTTTAAAACTAAAAAATAGGCAAAAAATTATGAAAATTTTTTATTTTAGTTCAAAAAAAATAGAAAATTGTGTAAACATTATCTCATCAAATCTGAATCGAAAACAAGTTCGTGCAATATTTAGTTCTGATGTACAAGAAATTTATAAGTCATCATACTCTCGGGTTCCTATGGATGTTTTTCCCGAATTGAATATCCATTGTTTTTATGATGATAAAAATCAGCTTGAAGCGATAGAGATATTTGAACCAAATAAGTTTTTTTTAGAAGATATTTCTTTTAATTGGCTTGGGAAAATTAATGATGAAATAATAAACTATCTTTATAAGAGTGGAATTAATGATTTTGAAATTGATGATTTGGGTATTAGGCTTCTTAATATTCCTGTTTCAACTATAATCAATTCAATAGGTAAAGTAGAATGTTGTTATTTAGATTTTTCAAATAGAGACACGAAATTTTATGTAAAACAAGTGTAGGTTTGAGGTCAAGACCCAATCTACGCTTACTCCGGTATCAGCGTCTCCATCATCTACGACGAACAAAAAATCCGCCATCTGACCAAGTAAACGCCTACCTTGCCGAAAACCAAAGCCGCGGCCACACCTGGAAAAAAGACGGCATAGCAAGCCGTAGCTCATGTGAAACCTAAACTCAATACGTAGGATGTGCGGAACGCACATATGTAGTTTTCAAGGTTTGAGCCAGGAGGCTGTCTGAAACAACAAATACGTTTCAGACAGCCTTTCTTTCAACAAGCCACCACAGCAATCAGACAAAAGCAACCCACCGCCACACCCATGTCGGCAGCACAACCGGTAAAACTACCATTCGAAGCGGCGGGGATACCACCCTCAAAGGTGCGCAGCTCATCGGCAAAGGCATACAGGCAGATACGCGCAACCTGCATATAGAAAGTGTTCAAGATACTGAAACCTATCAAAGCAAACAACAAAACGCCAGTGCACAAGTGACCGTAGGTTATGGCTTCAGTGCCAGTGGCGATTACAGTCAAAGCAAAATCCGAGCCGACCATGCTTCAGTAACCGAGCAAAGCGGTATTTATGCCGGAGAAGACGGCTATCAAATCAAGATCGGAAACCATACAGACCTCAAAGGCGGCATCATCACCAGCAGCCAAAGCGCAGAAGACAAGGGTAAAAACCGGTTTCAGACGGCCACCCTTACTACCAGCGACATTCAAAACCACAGCCAATACAAAGGCGAAAGTTTTGGATTGGGCGCAAGTGCGTCCATAAGCGGCAAAACACTGGGACAGGGAGCACAAAATAAACCTCAAAACAAACACCTGACAAGCGTGGCCGATAAAAACGGCGCAAGTTCATCAGTGGGTTATGGCAGCGACAGCGACAGTCAAAGCAGCATCACGAAAAGCGGCATCAACACCCGCAACATACACATCACCGACGAAGCGGGACAACTTGCCCGAACAGGCAGGACTGCAAAAGAAACCGAAGCGCGTATCTACACCGGCATCGACACCGAAACTGCGGATCAACACACAGGCCGTCTGAAAAACAGCTTCGACAAAGACGCGGTCGCCAAAGAGATCAACCTGCAAAGGGAAGTAACGAAGGAGTTCGGCAGAAACGCCGCCCAAGCCGTAGCGGCCGTTGCCGACAAACTCGGCAATACCCAAAGTTACGAACGGTATCAGGAAGCCCGAACCCTGCTGGAGGCCGAACTGCAAAACACGGACAGCGAAGCCGAAAAAGCCGCCATCCGCGCATCCCTCGGCCAAGTAAACGCCTATCTTGCCGAAAACCAAAGCCGCTACGACACCTGGAAAGAAGGCGGCATAGGCAGGAGCATACTGCACGGGGCGGCAGGCGGACTGACGACCGGCAGCCTCGGCGGCATACTGGCCGGCGGCGGCACTTCCCTTGCTGCACCGTATTTGGACAAAGCGGCGGAAAACCTCGGTACGGCGGGCAAAGCGGCGGTCAACGTACTGGGCGGGGCGGCCATCGGCTATGCGGCGGGTGGGAATGTCGGTACGGCAGCAGTAGGGGCGAATGTCGATTGGAACAATAGGCAGCTGCACGACAGCGAGATCAGAAAAATTAAAGATAATGCCGCTAAATTTGCCAAACTCCATCCCGGCATTTCCCAACGGCAGGCAGAAGAGCGGCTGGTGGCACAAGCTATGCGTCAGGTCGATGCGGCTTATTATGCCAAACATGCCGACACCGACACGGCGGCGGAACAATTCCTGCGCAGCATAGCGGGAAGTTTCAAAGCCGACGGGGAAACGTTCCTGGATTTTGCCCCAATGAAGTATTACAGAGACAGCGGTAAATTTGCCGAACAGCAGGGCTATAGGGAAACGAGGGAGCAGTTGAAAAGAAATGCGGTTTCAAGTTATACGGAGAGAAGCCGGCAGATTCGGAACAAAACTTTTGATACTGCTACAGCAGGAATAGGTAAAGGCATAGCCAACCTGCCGTCGTCCTATATAAATGGCTTCATCGGTCTATATAACGGCACTATCGGCAAACCGGTCGGTAAGGAAGCACCATATGTCCCATTGATCATGGAATACGACAACCCTGTCGAAGAAGAGGTAGGTGCTTGGGCTACTGACAAATTTGACAGAGCGGCGGGTATACTGACCGGTATTAAGGCCGGTGCTGTCTCATCAGGAAGGGGGGCATGGAATAAAAACGGCAAAACCAGTGCCGGGCAAAAGACCGGGGAGATGTCCGTCCTCGACGGGGAGATGGCGGGGGGGAATAAGCCAAGGAAACAAACAAATAATATTGAATACGGGGGCGGCAATAGGTTGGCAACTCGTGAACTTGTGAATAGAAATATTCAGGAAACGAGAAGAAGGAGTCAGAGTAGTCAGTTTAAAGCCCATGCGCAACGAGAATGGGAAAATAAAACAGGGTTAGATTTTAATCATTTTATAGGTGGTGATATCAATAAGAAAGGCACAGTAACAGGAGGGCATAGTCTAACCCGTGGTGATGTACGGGTGATACAACAAACCTCGGCACCTGATAAACATGGGGTTTATCAAGCGACAGTGGAAATTAAAAAGCCTGATGGAAGTTGGGAAATGAAAAAAGGAAGGAGTGGAAAGCCTATGACAAATCATTCTATGTTCCCAAAATATTGGGACGAGGCTAGAATTAGGGCTGAAGTTACCTCAGCTTGGGAGAGAAGAAAGGAATTAGAAGGTCAAAAATGGAGAGGTACAAGTAAATCTGGTGTTGAAATAGAAGGATTTACGGAACCTAATCGAACGGCTTATCCACTTTATGATAATAAATGAAGTATTGATTAAAAAGGTATTTTTAAATGTATAAAATAAAATGTTTTTATGATCAGTTTAGTTCTGGTGAATTATTTAACTACTGCCAGTTTTTAGATAATTCTTCTAATCAAAAGATAAATACACGAGGAACAGTGTATCAATATATTATTTATGTTTTAACAGGAGACCTTTATCTACAAAAAGACATAGATGAAAATTTAGAATTTATCCATCAAGCAGAAAATAATCCCAATGAAGTTTATTCAGGAGGTGGACAAGGTTTTTGCTGGGATATTTCTGCTGAAAAAGTAGTTTTCTATAACAACGAATTTGATGAAGAAGACGGCTGGCCTGATTTAAGCTGTTCGCTGCATACTTTTAAAACTGCTTTAATTGCTTGGAATGCTTTTTTGCAATTGCCTAAAAGTATTCATTCGGTGGTGGAAACCGTGATTGAGGAATAAGCATAATGGCTTAATGAATAGAATCAGAAAGTATACGTGGGTGCTCGCACTCACGCGTTCTCTTTTTCGCTGTTAATCCGCTTTCAAGCAGCCTTAAAACCACTTACACTTACCTTTTTTGTTTTACCCCCCTCTAAACTATGCCCACCATCTCAACCCTAAACATCCTTTCACCCAAGCTCTATCCCAGTGAGCCATATAACGAAAGCGAAGCACTCGGTGCCATCACTTGGCTATGGTATCAGTCGCCTACGCATCGCCAAGTACCTATTGTGGAGATGATGACGTATATATTGCCTGTGTTAAAAAACGGGCAGTTCGCTTTGTTTTGCAAGGGTACCCAACCAATCGGTTATATCTCATGGGCTTATTTTGATGAAGTGGCGCAGGTGCATTATTTAGAATCTGACCGCCATTTGCGCGACAACAGCGATTGGAACTGTGGCGACAATATTTGGCTGATTCAATGGTTTGCGCCATTGGGACACAGTCATCAAATGCGCTCAGCTGTGCGCCAGTTATTTCCTAGTAGGACACTACGCGCCTTGTATCATAAAGGGAGCGATAAGGGTTTGAGAATTTTAACTTTTAAAACTTGATGCAATCGTGTATTGAATGCCCATTGATGATTTTATTGATTTTGCGACCATGCCATGAAACTTCCTTTATCCTATTTGCCTAATATTCGCTTTTTGTCTTGGTGCTGCTTATCGGCAGGTATCATCGCTCCTACTACTTTGTTGGCCTCCCCCAACCCTGCCGAAATCCGTATGCAGCAAGATATTCAGCAACGCCAACGCGAAGAGCAGTTGCGCCAAACCATGCAGCCTGAAAGCGATGTGCGTTTGCATCAAAAAAACACGGGGGAAACGGTTAATCAGTTGATGGGCGATGACAGCAGCCAACCGTGTTTTGCCATTAACGAAGTGGTGTTGGAAGGCGAACACCATGCTCGGTTTCAGTTTGCCCTAAAACGTGCCTTGCGCGAAACGGGTTTTCAGGCTGGCAAGTGTTTGCATGCGGGCGACATTAATCAAATCATGTCCTTAGCACAAAATGCTTTGATCGGCAGGGGATATACCACGACCCGTATCTTGGCTGCGCCACAGGATTTGAATAGTGGCAAGCTTCAATTAACCCTGATACCGGGCTATCTACGCTCCATACGAATCGATCGGTCTAACGATGATCAAACCCATGCAGGACGTATTGCAGCATTCCAGAACAAATTTCCCACCCGCTCGAACGATCTGTTGAATCTGCGTGATTTGGAACAAGGACTGGAAAATCTCAAACGTCTCCCGACTACGGAAGCCGATCTCCAAATCGTTCCCGTAGAGGGAGAACCAAACCAAAGTGATGTCGTGGTGCAATGGCGGCAACGTCTGCTGCCCTACCGTGTGAGTGTGGGGATGGATAATTCGGGTAGTGAGGCGACAGGAAAATACCAAGGAAATATCACTTTCTCTGCCGACAATCCTTTTGGACTGAGTGATATGTTCTATGTAAATTATGGACGTTCAATTGGCGGTACGCCCGATGAGGAAAGTTTTGACGGCCATCGCAAAGAAGGCGGATCAAACAATTACGCCGTACATTATTCAGCCCCTTTCGGTAAATGGACATGGGCATTCAATCACAATGGCTACCGTTACCATCAGGCGGTTTCCGGATTATCGGAAGTCTATGACTATAATGGAAAAAGTTACAATACTGATTTCGGCTTCAACCGCCTGTTGTATCGTGATGCCAAACGCAAAACCTATCTCAGTGTAAAACTATGGACGAGGGAAACAAAAAGTTACATTGATGATGCCGAACTGACTGTACAACGGCGTAAAACTGCGGGTTGGTTGGCAGAACTTTCCCACAAAGAATATATCGGCCGCAGTACGGCAGATTTTAAGTTGAAATATAAACGCGGCACCGGCATGAAAGATGCTCTGCGCGCGCCTGAAGAAGCCTTTGGCGAAGGCACGTCACGTATGAAAATTTGGACGGCATCGGCTGATGTAAATACTCCTTTTCAAATCGGTAAACAGCTATTTGCCTATGACACATCCGTTCATGCACAATGGAACAAAACCCCGCTAACATCGCAAGACAAACTGGCTATCGGCGGACACCACACCGTACGTGGCTTCGACGGTGAGATGAGTTTGTCTGCCGAGCGGGGATGGTATTGGCGCAACGATTTGAGCTGGCAATTTAAACCAGGCCATCAGCTTTATCTTGGGGCTGATGTAGGACATGTTTCAGGACAATCCGCCAAATGGTTATTGGGCCAAACTTTAGCCGGCACAGCAATTGGGATACGCGGGCAGATAAAGCTTGGCGGCAACCTGCATTACGATATATTTACCGGCCGTGCATTGAAAAAGCCCGAATTTTTCCAATCAAGGAAATGGGCAAGCGGTTTTCAGGTAGGCTATACGTTTTAAAACGGCATAGTCAAATCAACGGTAACTATAGATATAGCTTTTCATAATAAAATACCTATCATGATTATGGTAAGAGATGGCTGTGTTTTGATATTAGATTGACACAGGAATTTAAGAAGGAATCATGAAATACATGATTCCTTCTCGTTTGCCTACATTAAACATATAGGCTGCCAACTCAATCAATAGAATGATTTACCAGTTTTCCAATCTTCCTAGTATATCTCCTACCGAATACGATTCTTCTAATTTCTCGGTTTCAAACACCATAAGATGAAGTGATTTTCAGGGTAAAAGTCGACCGGCCATCTCTGACAGCCGGTTCAAACCTGGCAGCTACCGGAATGTAAACGGTAGACCTTCTTCATTTTCATCCGGGATAAAATGCCACTTCTGCGCCAACCATTCATTCTCACGCAATACATCCGAGTATTTAACAAGAACCTGTTCTTTCGCTTGAACGATTGTATCTATCATAAAGGATGCATCTTCTCTTCCCAAATCGCAATATTTCTCAGCAAAATCCAACAATGTATTCTTGGAAGGATATGTTTTCTTACCGTGGTTAGTCAGGTTTAATGCCAGCGTATCGTCATAAGCATCAAAAATTCCTTGTGTTCCAACCCTGTATATTGATGTATCCAATACATCATAGGCAGGTGCAAGACGTACATCGTATTCGTCATGATAGAGTACTGAAAAATTTTTGAGGTGTGCATCGCCGTTTTTCAATATGCAACTGGCGGCAAGCTGGTTAAAGAAATGGATTAAATCTTCATCGGGTCTGCCGGATATCTGTCGAATAATCTGTGCAATAGCCGCATAACTGCCTCTATATTTATCTTCTACCGAATACTGGCGCAGACTGGTAAAGTCTTCCATCCCTAAAAAATAACCCTGTTCACTGACATCAAACCGACGTACCAATAAGACTGATGAATCTTCCGACAGGCTGGTCTGTGCAACGGCAATGCCGGCTTGTTTGATGGTCTGCATGCACAAAAATTCATTGGCCGCCAAGCAAGGATATTCGGATGCATCAAAACCTTTGGCAATATATGAGACAGTTTGCTTGGTATTTCTGCTGATGGCATCTAAAGACATCTTCTGCTGTATCCCGGATACGCTAACGAAACGGCCGTGATGGGGTCGTTTGCGGGAGAGGGCGAAATCCTACGCTAAGGCTTTGGCCAACGATATTCTCCGGTAAGATTGATGTGTTCCCAGGGGATAGGAGAAGTCGCTTGATATCTAGTATGACGTCTGTCGCACCTGCTTGATCGCGGCCGCGATAGCTAGATCGCGTTGCTCCTCTTCTCCATCCGCGTTCCAAGCTGCGGAAAGGCACCCATAAGCGTACGCCTGGTCGAGCAGGCGACGCGGATCGACGTCCAGCGCACGAGAGAATGCGTCCGCCATCTGTGCAATGCGTCTAGGATCGAGACAAAGGTCGTCTCTGTCAGCCGGATCGTAGAACATATTGGCGGCGCCAAAGCCCACTTCACCGACCAGACCGACGGGATCTATCACCAGCCAGCCGCGACTGGAGAACATGATGTTTTCATGATGCAGATCGCCATGTAGCCCACGCAGTTCCGAGGCATTGCTCATCATTTGATCGGCTATAATCGCCGCGTGGACGTAGTCAGTTTGACAACCTGCGTTTTGATCATCGCGCGCCCGCTGAAACAAAGCTGCAAAGCGATCCCGGATCGGGAGAAGGGCAGAAGGCAGGGGTTCCTCAGATGCGGCATACAGCTTCGCCATTAGTTCCGCTGCAATTTCGGTCGCCTGGTAGTCGCCGTGCTCGGCAACGATGTGAGAGAGCATTCGCTCCCCGGCATATTCGAGCAACATCAGATTGTTCTCACGACCGAGCAACCGGACTGCTCCCCTCCCATTGCGCCATACCAGATAGTCGGCCCCGCGCAGTTCATCAGCAATGTCTTCTATAGGTTTCAATCCCTTGACGATTGCAGGAGTCCCGTCTGGCAATGAAACTTTCCAAACGAGGCTGGAAAAGGTGTCCGCAATGAGAACAGGTTGCGAAACGTGCCAATGAGCAGGAAAAACAGGCGGCATGAACATCAACCCCAAGTCAGAGGGTCCAATCGCAGATAGAAGGCAAGGCGTTCGCGGTCGGGGGCTTCGATCCCCAATACATTGAATAGGACAGCGAAGGCGCGCTCTGCTTCATCTGGCGCTGCCCAGTTCTCTTCGGCGTTAGCAATCATGAGTGCCAAATCGGCATAGCGATCTGCTGTTCCGAGCCGCCCAAGGTCGATCAGACCCGTGCATTGAAGAGTTTTAGGGTCCACCATGAAGTTCGGCATGCAGGGATCACCATGGCAAACAACCATATCGGTGCGCTCTTGGTCGAGCCGCACCGGTAGCTCTCGTTCGACACGAGCCAAAAGATCGAGCTGCGGCGTACTCTTGTCCTCGTCCGGTAAGAAGTCGGGATTGACGGCATTGCGGGACACCACATCAACGGCGCGTCCGAACATTCGCGACAGCCTGCGCTCAAACGGACATTGATCAACCGATAGGCTGTGAACAGCGCCAAGTTGCTGCCCCATTGACGGCCACGCTTTGAGCAAATCCGCTCCAGACAGATCAGCCGCCGGTACTCCCGGAATTGCCGTTATCACCAAGCATGCACCCTCCTGTTCCTCCTGCCAGTTGATCACCTCGGGGCAAGCCACACCTCGACCTTTGAGCCAAATGAGGCGGTCACGCTCTCCAGCGAGCTCACCGCGGCGGGAAGCAGGTGCGATTTTCGCGAAGGCATGCCCGTCACCACGTCGAAAAACAAAATCACCAGATTCTCCGCCTCTGACAGGCAACCAGTCAGAATGCGATTCACCAAAAAAAATATTAGTTCGATTCAATGGAGGTTCCTTCAGTTTTCTGATGAAGCGCGGAGGTGGCTCAACCCTGATGAATCCCCTAATGATTTTGGTAAAAATCATTAAGTTAAGGTGGATACACATCTTGTCATATGATCAAATGGTTTCGCGAAAAATCAATAATCA
>NZ_CATQFT010000056.1:0-689 GCF_958267405.1 Neisseria maigaei
GCCGTACTGGTTTTTGTTAATCCACTATATTTTCAAACCGGAAAAATGCCGTCTGAACCTTCAGACGGCATTCCATTCATATTTATTCGTCTTTTTTGTGTTCGATGGCATTTCGGGAACGATTGCCGCCGTAAGGCTCTTCAACCGTATATTCCCCCTCGATAATATCGTCATCGTGGGAAAAGCCCTCTTTTCTGCCCGATTGGTTCATGTTGAAAAAATTTTCCGCACCTCCTGCCTGCAACACCGCCCCTCCCTTAAACGGCAGCAGCAGCAATACCGCCAACACCGAGGATACGAATCCCGGACTCATCAGGCAGACCGCCGCCACCGTATAACGGATAGGCCACAACATCTGATAAACAGACACCTTCCCGCCGCTTTTTACCGCCGCGCCCGCCAATAAAAGACCGGACAGCCCCGTATGCCTGAGCATCAGCACACCGGCGGCAAAACCTGCCGCCATCAAAAACAGCGTCCAACCGCCACCCAGCCAATCGGCAACCCACACAATCGACATAATCTCCAAAAACAGCAGCACCAAAAAACCGATACCGAAAAATCTCATTGACCGTCATCCTTATATTTAAGTAAACAGCAAACCGCCCGAACAGGAATCCAAGCGACCTGCCTGTAAATGATTACAAAACCATGTGCTTCAAGCCGAAACAATGTGAAATCACGCAATA
>NZ_CATQFT010000057.1:0-290 GCF_958267405.1 Neisseria maigaei
TATACTTTCTGATTCTATTCATTAAGCCATTATGCTTATTCCTCAATCACGGTTTCCACCACCGAATGAATACTTTTAGGCAATTGCAAAAAAGCATTCCAAGCAATTAAAGCAGTTTTAAAAGTATGCAGCGAACAGCTTAAATCAGGCCAGCCGTCTTCTTCATCAAATTCGTTGTTATAGAAAACTACTTTTTCAGCAGAAATATCCCAGCAAAAACCTTGTCCACCTCCTGAATAAACTTCATTGGGATTATTTTCTGCTTGATGGATAAATTCTAAATTTTCATC
>NZ_CATQFT010000058.1:0-22817 GCF_958267405.1 Neisseria maigaei
ATAACAAGGGAAGACTTACTCGTGGCTGCAACCCTACTAGCTCAAAATTTATTCACACATGGTTACGCTTTGGGGAAATTATGAGGGGATCTCTCAGCGCTCCGCACCTTCAGACGGCATTTTTTAGGTAAGGTTTACGGTTCCTGAGGAATCATCAGTACGGGGATGACGACCGCCCATACCGGAATGTCTTCCCGATATTGTTCGAGATATTTTTTGCCTACATCTTTCAAATAGGAGACACCGACAGCGGCAACGGCGGCACGGGCATGTTTGGGGATTTTTTCTTTAAAATTCTTGGCGGTTTTGGCAACCGGTATATTGTTGGCGCAGAAAAGGTAATTGCCGCCGCCGTCTTCAATGATGTCTAGGCTGTCGCCGGTTTTCAACATTTTGGCAGCTTCGATGCGTTCGCCGATTTCCCCGTATGAAGGATTTTCGTTTTCTCGGGCGATGAAGCCGATATCCAACGCTCCTCCATAGTTGGAAAGCATCCTATATTCGACATTCAATTCAGGCAGTTCGGCAAAGGTGCGGTCTATGCGCTCTACGTCTTCGGGCAATGTGTTTATCCATGCGTGGTGTGGCGTGTGGTGGATCAGTGTCAGCGTCTTTTTGGCACGGGTCATTGCGACATAATAGAGGCGGCGGTTTTCGTCGCCGCGCTCTTCCCAGCCGTCGTCCAGGATAAAAACGTGGTCGAACTCCAAACCTTTGGATGAATGCGCCGTTCCCAAGAATATGCCGTCTGAACGGCTGATTTTTTCGTTGCCGACATATTCGTACAGCCAGTTTTTCAGAAATGCCGCAGGATGTTGCTGTGCGACAGTGTTTTCAGACGGCAGGGCAATGGGGAATTCGTTGAGGAAGTCGGTTTTAAGCTGTGCGAACCAGTTTTCCCATTTTTTGCCGCTGCGCCCGATTTCCTTCTCTATCAGCCGACAGAAATCCGCCGAAGAAAGCATACCGTCCCCCGCCGTTTCGATGCCGTGCAGCAGACGGACAAATTCGCGTGTTTTGCATAAAGGCAGGCTTTGTTCGTTTTTCAGGAAGTAGGGGATGCCGTTTTGTTCGCACCATGCCTGCATGGGGTTGAGTGAGGCATTGTTGCGGGCAAGGACGGCGATGCTGTTCCAGGTGATGTCCGCCAAATTCCGCAAACGCCGTATTTCCTCAATGACGGCTTGGGATTGGAGGTTGAAGCGTTTTCTCCGGTTGAACTCGGGGTGCAGGCGGATGACGCGGACGCGGCCTTGGCGTTCGGGGTCGGTTTTCGCCCAGCCGCCGCCGTCGGGATCTTGCCGCCTTTCGGGATTGACGGCGATAGGGTGCAGGGTTTTCAGGCGGTCGGGCATTCCGCTTATCACGCGGTTGGCGGCGGTGATGATGTTTTGCGTGCTGCGGTAGTTGAAAGTCAGGAAATCGGGCGAATCCACGCCGTATTCTTCCTGAAAACGGCGGATGTATTCGTTGCTGCTGCCGTTGTAGGCAAAGATATTTTGGTCGTCGTCGCCGACTGCAAGAATGGTCAGCTTGTCTTCATCGTCGCGTTTCCTGCCTGCCAGTGCGGAAACCAGCCTGTAATGCCGTTCGCTGATGTCTTGGTACTCGTCTACGAGGATATAGCGGAATCCCGACATGATGCGCTCGCGCGCTTCGTCCCCGTCGCTGCCTCTTATGCCGTCTGAAAGCATGGTGGCGGCTTCTTCGCACCATTTTTCAAACTGTTCTTCGGTTTTCCGTTCCTCCTGTTCTCTGCTTTTGCCGTCGAAGCCTTTGCTGTCGAAACGTACGCCTAAAAGCCGCATTGCCATACCGTCGTAAGTCAGGATGGTAACGGCACGGGCAAGGTTGCCGACCAGTCCGTGCAGGCGGCGTTTGACTTCCAGCGCGGCAAGCCGGGTAAAGGTCAGGACGATGATGGAGGATGCAGGAACATGCTGGACGCGCAGAAGATAGGCGACACGGTGGACGATGATGCGCGTTTTGCCGGAACCGGGGCCGGCAAGCACCAGGCGGTTCCTGCCGCTCTGATCGGTAACGACGGCTTTTTGCACGCTGTTCAGACCGTCCGTTACGGTATGGAGGGTATCCGGGGAGACGGGTTCTTCCAATTCTTTCAGCCTTCCTGAGAACCATTTGTCCTTAAATGATTTTTCATCCGTTTTAAAATAGTCGGCGACCAGGTTTAAGGCTTCGGTGATGTTTTTGAGCGCGCGTTCCGCATATTCGCGCATGACGTGGATTTGGAAACGTTTTTCCCCGTAAAACGTTTCCAAGGGGCGGTAGTCCGATTTGAGGTATTGCCGTTTGGATTCCAGCGCGTTCCGGTTGGGGACGATGGTCATCGCGTGGCGCAGGATGGTAATGCCGTGGTTCAGTTTGATGATGCCCAGTTTGTGCATGAACAGCAGCGCCTGCTTGAGCAGGGTTTCGCGGCGGTTTGCCGGAATCTGTACCGACAATTGCATATCGTCGGCAAGCTGCTGCACCATTTCGCCGATTCCGGTTTCCACGACGACATCTTTCCGCCGGACACCCTCTGTCTTGCCGACGAGAAAGGACAGGATGCAGGCGCAGATGTTGCGGCGCAAAAGGGCGGTTTCTTGAATATTTTCCCAGCTGTCATTGTTTTTGAAGCGGATTTTCAGGCAGCCGTTGCCTAAGTCGCGGATTTCAAAGCTGCCGTTTTTATTGGATTCGAGTGCGGATTTGTCGTCCGCAAAAGACAGGATGAGCTGCTTGATTTCGGCGGGCATGCTTTCCAGTCCCGAATCGTGCATTTCGTAGCAGACGGCATTGACGGCGAGATTTTGCCATATTCCTTGGTCGGCATCGGGAATTTCCGTTTTCAATATCTGCCAGAGTTTTTCTTCCCATCGGGTTATTTTTTCCAAAAGCCCCGACGACGGTTTGACGTTGTCGGTACGCAGGATAACGGTCATGCGCGTATCGTTGGTCAATATGCCCATTTCTTCGAGGCTGTGCAGGTGTCCGCGTAATTCTTCCAAGCTGCATGCGGTCGCCTGTATCAGGTCGTCGGTACTGAGCGGCTTGTCATCCGGTGCGTTGAATACGATTTCGGCAATGGTCAGGTAGATTTCTTTGAGCCGTCGGGCGAACCGGCCTTTTTGAATCAGCTCCGAAGCCTGTTCCAGAGTCAGTTTGCCCGAGCGCGAAGGGAAGATTCTGGTGCGGTTTTCTTTGCGGTCGAGCAGTTCGGCACGTTCCAGCCAGGAAATGGCGGTTTTGATTTTGGTGTCCGACTGGCGGTCGTCCCTGTCGAAGCTCATATATTCTTCGCTGTCTTTCAGAATCTCGCCGCCGGTGGCGACGACTTCGCCGCAACCGTCCCTGCCGTGTGCGGCCGTGTTGAGCATGCCGATTTTGCGCCATACCGTTTTGAGGTCGCGCAATTCTATTTGCGACATTTTGCTGATGCTAAATTGGGTATCCACATCGCTTTTTTCATAAAGCAGGATGCATTTTGCCTCTTCGCGGTCCCGTCCGGCACGCCCGGCTTCTTGAAGGTAGTTTTCCAGCGAACCGGTGATTTCGGCATGAATGACCAGCCGTACATCAGGTTTGTCCACGCCCATGCCGAAGGCGTTGGTGGCGACGATGACGCGCAAGCCGCCCTCGATAAAGCGGTTCTGTATGTCTGCTTTGGCATTGGTTTCCAGGCCTGCGTGGAAGTATTCGCACGCCCAGCCTTGTTTTTGGAGGTATTCGTTATAGCCTTCCGCACTTTTGCGCCTGCCGACGAAAACGACTGCGCCGCCACTTTGATGGTCGAGTTCCCGGTGGAGCAGCTCGTCGATTTTTTGTTTTTTGATGCCGTCTGAAGCTTCGAAAACTTCGTAAGACAGGTTGTCGCGCGCGTTGTCGCCGATAAATTGCCTGAATTCTATGCCGGCCTGCTCGCGGAAATTATCGGTAATGTCGGCAAGTACGTCGGGTTTGGCGGTGGCGGTAAAGCAGCTTACCGGTGCGGTGCCGCCGTTTTTCCTGCCGTGTTCGGCGATGAATTTGACCGCATACAGGTAATCGGGTCGGAAATCGTGCCCCCATTTGGACAGGCAGTGCGCCTCATCGAATACCCAGCCGTTGATTTGACGTTGGGAAATGGCTGAAATGAAACTGTCGTTGCGGAACTGTTCGGGGGCAACCAGCAGGATGCCGATGTCGCCCAATGCGGTTTTGTCCAAAATTTCGGCACGTTCGACCACTTCGACCAGGCCGTTGAGCATGGCGGCGCAGGTAATGTTTTTTCTGAGCATTCCGTCCAGTTGGTCTTTCATCAGCGACTGTAGGGGCGAAATGACGACGGTCAGCCCGCCGTTACGGTAATAGCGGTTGAGTGCGGGAACTTGATAACACAGGGATTTTCCGCCGCCTGTGGGCAGGACCGCCAGCGTGTGCAGACCTTTCATCCCCGACTGCACAATGGCGCGCTGACCGCCTTCGAAACCTTTGAAATCGCGGAATGCGGACAGTTTGAAATAACGCTGCAACTGGGCTTCGGGATTGAGCATGTCGGCGCAGTATTTGCAGTTGCTGTCGCCGCAGTCGTGATCGCGCAGTTCGGCAATCAGCCGCGCCGTTTTGGGAAAATGGCTTCTTACCCACGGGGCAAGCACGGAGTTGCCGCCGGAGACGTTCAGCCACGACAGGGCATAGGCAAGCGAAGGATAGATGTCGCGATTGTGGATGTCGGTTTTCATCAACTCTAAAAAACGCGTGCGGCAGACTTTCAAACGCCCTTTCCCTTCGTTGTCCTGCATCATCATCCAAATAATGCGTATCAATCGGTTGGTGTCCGGGTGTTCGGTACGTTCGGCGAAGGAGATGCCGTCTGAAGAACGATACGGCAGAAGCATATCGGACAATGCCGCCCACAGGGTAAATTCATCGGGCCTTTCGGTTTTGATTTTGCCGAATGCGGCACACTGGTCCTGAAAAAGCTGCCAACAGGCACGGCAGTCCGCCAACGGGGAGTTGAGTTCGGAAGAGATGATTTTGTAGTTTTTAATCAGGCGGTGGTACGGGTTTTGCGGAAAGGTGAGCGGCGACAGCTTCAGCGTATCGATAACGGGCAATGAAAGCCATGCCCGGTCAGGCGCGGCTTTTTTCAAATACGGCAGGTCGTGTTCGAGGAGGTTGTGTCCCATCAGCCATTCCGCACCTTCCGCAAGGGGCTGCATTTCCGCCAATGCCTTCCTGAATCCTTCTTCATGGCGGAAGCTTCGTTCAAACCCGAGGTCAAGGTCGGGCCGGTATGCACCGATTTTGAAAACGGTATCGGTTTTGGGGTTAATTTCCAAGTCGATGATTAAAACGGCAGGTACGGCAAAATCCATGGCGGTCGGGATACTGGCATAAAACGGTCAATATACCATAGTGTTGCGCCTTTATCCCTGATTTCGGCAAGACGGCGGAGGGATGCGTCCGGACGTATGCGCATACCTTCAGACGGCATACCTGTTCGGAAGTACCGATAATTTCCGTGCGGTTGAAGTAGGCAGGCGAATTGGTTAAACTTGCGGGCATATTGTCTTTTAGAGTGAACAGAATATGTCGGGCAAGAAGAAAAAAACCGCTTCCGCGCGCCCCGTCATGGCGAAGAAAGAGCGGCAGACGGTTGTCGGCAGTCCTACCTCCCATATGGCGGAACTTTCGGAAATATCGGACATCAAAAATTCATATGATGATTTGATGTACGAATCCGGCGCATTCTCTCAAACCGCCATCAATAATTTGGAGGCGCGCGCCCGCCTGATGGGCTTGCAGCCCGCGCCCGCCGCCAATGCCAAGGTCTTGGAGCTGGGCTGTTCGATGGGCGGCAACATCATCACGCAGGCACTTTATTACCCGGATGCGGAATTTACCGGTATCGACTTGTCCGGCAGGCAGGTTGCGCAGGGTAACGCCATCATTGAAAAAATGGGCCTGAAAAATGTGCGTCTGGAAGAAAAAGATATTTTGACCGTCGATGAATCATTCGGGAAGTTCGACTATATCATCGTCCACGGTATTTGGTCGTGGGTGCCTGACGCAGTTAAAGACAAAATCTTTTCGATTTGCCGCAACAACCTGACCGAACACGGCATTGCCTATATTTCATACAATGTTTACCCCGGCTGGAAACGGCAGGAGCAGTTGCGCGAAATTATGTACTTTTCCGGCAGGGATGTTCTTGAAGAACCCTTGGAAGCACGAACGCGGAAAGGCTTGGACGCGCTCAAGGCGCTGGCGGAAATTTTGGAAAACGACAAGGGCTTGGGCGGCAGCGGCAAACTTCCGGCGATTCAAAAGATATTGAATCAAAACACTTATTATGTCGCACACGAATATATGGAAATATTTAACGACCCGATTTACGTCAACGGTTTCATTGAATGGGCAAACCGCCACCGGCTGGCGTATATCGGAGATACCGATTTGCACGTGTCTTTTGTTTCTTGGATGGCGGAGCATACGCGGGAGCGGATTCTGGCATTGGCAGGGGGCGATTATATTGCCAAAGAATTTTACAGCGATATTTTATCCGACCGCCAATTCCGCCGTTCGCTTTTATGCCGTGAGGAAGTCGGGGATACTATCAGGCGTGATGAGTCGGTTACTGTCGAAGTGATAGAAAGTTTGAATTTCCGCCCGGCAAGAGGGGAAACGATCAACTTTGATGAAAACGATACCCTGCTTTCGGGCATACGCGATGTGATGAAAACCGGAGAGCCGTTTAAAACGGAAGATGTTGCGGAAAATCTTGCCCGCCGATTTCCCGGTTTGACATTCGACCGTATGAAAATCAATTCCCAGCTTTTATTGCAAACCATTCTCGGGCGTTTTTCTGTTTCATCAGACGATGCGGGCAAACCATTTTTTGAAGACCATAAAACCTATGTGCCGGCGCGTTTTACAGATTATGTCGCCGCCTTTGTGGAACACGGCGCGGAAGCGTTTGTCCGGCCTGCCAACCGTTACAACGAAAGCACCCCCTCATTCGGGTACGGGCATTTGTACATTATGCGGCAATTATCGCGGCCGACGACCAAACAGGCATTGATTGAAACGGTTGCCGAAAACTTGAACATCGTCAGCACCACGCCCGACGGTTTGACATTCCATCCGCCTGCCGAAGTGTATGTGGAAGAAATATTGGCAGACTTGGCAGACAGGCATTTTCTCGTTTCGGCGGGTTGACGGGCAAGGCCCGGCGGCAATCCGTCCGATATATTTTCAGACAGGAAAGACACACACTACGAAAAGCGGTGCACGACACATATGAACCAGACATTTACCTTGCCCGATACGCGCCCGTATCCCCAAAATCCGATTAAAAACCACCTGCTGCTCAATGCCTACCAGTTGGCGCATAATTCTTCCCAGGCTTCGCGCAAACTCTCGTCCGGCCAACTTCAAACCGAAATCAGGGGGATGCTTGAGCAAAACCACTATATCAACCTTTCCCTCGCGCTGACGATGGCGCCGGATGCCGGAACTTATGCCGCGCTGCTTTCCAGTGTGAACGCGGTACTCGATTGCGAGAAAGAAGGCGAAGTGCAGTGGTTCGCCCTGCCGGTCGTGCTGGTGTCAGGCTGCAAAAAAGAACGTGCAATCGGGATGAAGCTGCCGACGGAGGCATTGTTTGCCTGCCTGCAAAACTATCCGCACCTGCGCGCGTTGACGCAAGAGACACAATGGCTGCCTTATCTTGTGCATTCTTCCGATTTGAGTGTGGTCGCGCCGGATGAGTGGTGGCGTGCCAAACAAAATACCGAAGCGGCGGCGCAACACTTACGCCGTTTCGCCCCGCGCCCTTTGCTGTTGCCCGAAGGGCAGTCCGTCCACGTCGTTTACGCGTTGGGTTTCGGCAGCGGCAAGGTTCAGACGGCATTGGGTCAGAACCTTCTTCAGGCAGGCCTGCCCTTAATGCAGGTATGGCAGGAAAATCTTGCATCGGAAGGCGTTACACTGTTTGCCAATCCGCTTTCCCCGGATTCTCCGGTACGCGCGCTTTCAGACGGCAGCCACACGCGCCAACGTATGGCGATGGATGTTTTTGCGGCAAACGCGATACGCGCCGTCCGTATGCAGAGTCCGCGCGTCGGCGTGGTCGCTGCGGCAAAGGCGGGCGGACAGATTCTATTCGGATTTAATGCGACAGACGGCGCGTTTGAAGTCGTGCCGCAGGTGTTTTCGTGGCAGCTTTCCTTTACCGACAATATTGCCGTCATCCAGCAGAATTTCCTCGACCTGATGGCAGAGTGCCGCGTGGAACACGTTTACCTGTTGCACAATCCCTTGGGCGAACAGGAAAACATCCCGAGCTATGCGGAAGCGTTAAAACGGGAAGGGCACAATCCGTTTTTCAGTACACAATACGATTGACCTGCCGATGCAGTCTGAAAGGGTTTCCGCTTCAGACGGCATCGCGTTGGAACAGGGCGTAGATATGAGAAAACCGAAAATCCTTTTTGTCTGCCTCGGCAACATCTGCCGTTCGCCGATGGCGGAATACATTTTGCGCCGCCGTGCCGCCGAAGCGGGCATTCCCCTTGAAACGGACAGCGCGGGGACATCGGGCTGGCACGACGGCGAAGATATGCACCGCGAGACGGCGAAAATATTGAAAAAACACGGTATCGATGCTTCAGGCTTTACCAGCCGCAAAATACGGAAAAGCGATGCGGCGGCGTTTGACTACATCATCGCGATGGACGGCAATAATTTGTCCGAATTGGAAAAAACCTTCGGCAGGCAGCCGGAAAAAATATTCAAACTGACCGACCTGATACCCGAAAGCGGTTACGACCATGTCCCCGATCCGTGGTACACGGGCGATTTTGAAGAAACATACAGGCTTGCGGATGCGGGCTGTCGGGCATTGTTGGAAAAGATTTCCAAATAAAGTAATTGAATACAAACACAAATATATAGTGGATTAACAAAAACCAGTACAGCGTTGCCTCGCCTTAGCTCAAAGAGAACGATTCTCTAAGGTGCTGAAGCACCAAGTGAATCGGTTCCGTACTATTTGTACTGTCTGCGGCTTCGTCGCCTTGTCCTGATTTTTGTTAATCCACTATAAAACCGCCTCCTGCCGTATCGGTCGTTCAGACGGCATAAACAGGAAATTTATGAAAACAAACTTCAAACAGAAAATCATCGATCAGGCACGCAGCGAAGGCTTGCAGGTAACCGCTTTGCGCGAGCAGGTATTGGATATTGTCTTGCAGCAAAGCGGCGTGATTAAAGCCTACAACGTCTTGTCGCAGATGCAGCAGCAAAGCGAGGGCGCGGTTGCGCCGCCTACCGCCTACCGCGCCCTTGATTTTTGGGCGGAGCAGGGCGTTTTGCACAAAGTGGCGGCGGTCAACGGCTATATTTTGTGCAGCCACGCGCAGCACGAGTGCAACGACCATTGCCACGACCACGAAGAAGCCGAAGCGCACCACAGCGCGTTTATTTTGGTCTGCACCGAATGCGGCACGGCGGACGAGCAAACCCTCAGCCACGAGTGGGCGGCATTGCGCGCAGGCGTTGCCGAAAGCGGCTTTGCGCTGAAAGAAGAACACGTCGTTTTAACCGGGATTTGTAAAAAATGTCAGAAGTGAAAAAAACCAAAGTCCACCTGATTTCAGGTTTTCTGGGAACAGGCAAAACCACTGCGCTCAAAAGCCTGATGGCGCAAAAAGACCCCAACGAAAAATGGGTCATCATCGTCAACGAGTTCGGCGAAATCGGCATTGACGGCGCGGTATTGAGCGACAACGGCATCCCTGTGGCAGAAATCGCCGGCGGCTGTTTATGCTGCACCGCCGGCCCGCAAATGGGCGTAACCGTGCAGAAAATGCTGCGCGACGCCAAACCCGACCGCCTGATGATTGAGGCAAGCGGACTGGCACACGCCGCCAGCGTCATCGACGAATTGAAAACCAAACCGCTGGACAGCCTTTTGGAAATCGGCGCCGTCTTTACCGTCGTCGATCCGCGCCAGTTCATCAACCCCGATTACGCGCAACAGGCGTTGTATAAAGACCAAATCGGCATCTGCGACGTATTGGTCGCCAGCAAAACCGATTTATGCACCCCCGAACAGCTTGCCGAATTTCACGACAAAGCGGCAAAACTGTTCCCGCCAAAAGCCAAAGTGCTCGAAGTCCGAAACGCGCAACTCGACATCCGGTGGCTCGACATTCCCGTTATTGAAAAATCACGCTACCGCCTCAAAGCCCTGCCGGACAACACCATGGGCTTCCAATCGCAAGGTTTCACATTCCCCGCTGGACGCGATTTTGACGGCGAAAAATTGACCAATTTCTTCAACGACCTGCCCAAATTCACAGAAGGCCTCGTCCGCGCCAAAGGCGTGTTCCAAGTGCTCGGTACATGGGTGTGGCTCAACTGGGTGGATGGGCAATGGGGCGCCAACCAAGTCTCATGGCGGCGCGATTCGCGTTTTGAATTGATTGCCAAATCGTTTGATGCGGATTTAATCGAACAAAAGCTCAAAGATGCATTGGAATAGCGTTAACGCGCCTTCAGGCGGCATAGGAAATGAAAATGCCGTCTGAAGGCTTTAGGAGGACGGGATGAAACCCAAATTCAAAACCGTTTTAACCGCGCTGCTTTTGGCGGCTTCCCTGCCGTCTATGGCGGCAACTCATGTTTTGATGGAAACTGATATGGGCAATATCCGTTTGGTTTTGGACGAATCCAAAGCACCCAAAACCGTTGCCAATTTCGTGCGTTATGCCCGAAAAGGCTTTTACGACAATACGATTTTTCACCGCGTTATCGACGGTTTTGTTATCCAGGGCGGCGGATTTACCGAAGACTTGGTACAAAAGGCAACCGATAAGGCCGTTGCCAACGAATCCGGCAACGGCTTGAAAAACACCGCCGGTACCATCGCTATGGCGCGGACGGCCGATCCGGATTCCGCCACCAGCCAATTCTTTATCAATTTGGCGGACAATGATTCACTCAACTACAAAAACGGACAATACGGCTACACCGTTTTCGGCAGGGTCGAAAGCGGAATGGACACCGTTTCCAAAATCGCCCGCGTCAAAACCGCCACGCGCGGCCTTTACCAAAACGTACCCGTACAGCCCGTCAAAATCCGCCGCGTTGTTGTCGAGTAATATAACGGGAAACCTTCAGAAAGCTGAAACGGAAAAAGCAGGCGTTTGGGGTTGAAAAGCGTCTGCTTCGGGATTTTATAGTGGATTAAATTTAAACCAGTACGGCGTTGCCTCGCCTTGCCGTACTATCTGTACTGTCTGCGGCTTCGTCGCCTTGTCCTGATTTAAATTTAATCCACTATAAAATGCCGTCTGAAACGCCAAACGGGCTTCAGACGGCATTTTTGACGGCGGAGGTTTACGCGCCGCAGGTTTTCGGCTTGTTCGCCAGAATGTTGATGACTTTGCGTTCGGCTTTTTGCGGCGCGATTTTGATTTCGCTTTCGTCTTCTTCGCTGCCGTCTGAAAAACGTTCGGGCATTTTTTCGCTGTCAAACGCCAAATCGCCGCCGTGTTTCAGGGTTTGACCGCGTTCCAATCCGGCAAAGTCAAAGAGTTCGGTATCGGCAAGGTGGGAAGGGACGATGTTTTGCAGGGCGGAGAACATCGATTCGATACGGCCGGGGAAGCGTTTGTCCCAATCGCGCAGCATGTCGCCGATGACTTGGCGTTGCAGATTGGGCTGCGAGCCGCAGAGGTTGCACGGGATAATCGGGAACTGTTTCAATTCGGCGTATTTGATTAAGTCTTTTTCTTTCACATACGCTAGTGGGCGGATGACGATGTGTTCGCCGTTGTCGCTAACCAGTTTGGGCGGCATGGCTTTGAGTTTGCCGCCGTAGAACATATTCAGGAACATGGTGGCAAGGATGTCATCGCGGTGGTGTCCCAAGGCGATTTTGGTGCAGCCCAATTCTTTTGCGGTGCGGTAGAGGATGCCGCGGCGCAGGCGGCTGCACAGCGAACAAGTCGTTTTGCCTTCGTCCAACACGCGTTTGACGGTGGAGTAGGTGTCTTCTTCAACGATTTTGTAGGGAACGCCAATGCTTTCGAGATAGGTCGGCAGCACTTCTTCGGGGAAGCCCGGCTGCTTTTGGTCGAGATTGACGGCAACCAGCTCGAAATCAATCGGCGCACTAGCTTGAAGCTGGCGCAGAATGTCTAATAGGGCGTAGCTGTCTTTGCCGCCGGAGAGGCAGACCATGATTTTGTCGCCCGGCTCGATCATGTTGAAATCGTTAATGGCGTCGCCGACGGCGTGGCGCAGGCGTTTGCTGAGTTTGTTGTTTTCCAGTTCTTGTTTGGTTTTTTTGGACATGGCGGTGGTTTGAAAAATTAGGGATGCGGCATTGTAACCGAAAACAGGGGAGGTTTTAAAATGCCGTCTGAAAAAGGTTCAGACGGCATTAGAGGGATTATTCTGCATTTTCGGTTTTTTTGAGTGTATTATTTCAGCCCTTTAAGTCGTTGATTCTAGGTTGATATGATCTCAATATACTCTTTGTATTCTAAGGGGATAGGTAGATTAAACACCAAATCCTTTAGAGGGTCTACATTTCTCCCCATTTTGTAACACAAATATAGCCGTTCATTAAGCTCAGCATAGATTCGTACATTCCTCAATTCATAGCTATTAATCGTTTCTAAATCGTCTCTATTTATTGACGCAATGATATCTCGTTCATTGTATTTCCCCGAGGAAGTATCTACTTCAAAGAGTCTGCCCCCACCATCTCCTATGATAAGAATTTTCTTTTCGTTTGGTGTTCCTTCCCAGAGCGTAATCCATCTACTTCCCATACCTAAGGGGTCTATCTTACGCTTTGGAGAGATATAGTTCTCAATCCCCTTAATATTCTGCCTGAAGATATTGCTGCTTTTAATGAATTGACGAGCAACAGTGGCGCAGAAAAGAATAGGAACTTGGGTTAAGTCCACATCATCCCAATTGTTATCAGTGTTAAATAGATTGAAAAACAGGAGTTCAGCCTTCCCTATCATCTGAGCGAGCACATACACCCTAGTTTCTCTTGATTCATCCTTTCGTTTAGTCTCAATGCTGATAACTTGATTATTCCTCCACCTTATTTCTGTCATATTTCTCATCTAAAGAAGGAATGAACCGCTTTGAAGATACCGCCGTTTGGGACGGTCAGTTCTTTTTGTGCGGCGGAGAATTTAATTACGGCAAGGGCGGTAAAGTTTTCCGAACCTTTAACGCAGTCGAGTACGATGCCGGCCTCTTCGCCGTCCGCCGTCAGCAGGATGCCCGCTTCGGCTGCCGAGTTTCCCGACAACACCGCCAAGCCGCGTTTGACCTGACCGCGATATTGGGCGCGCGCGATGATTTCCTGACCGGGGTAGCAGCCTTTTTTGAAGTGTACGCCGCCGATGATGTGCTGGTTGAGCATTTGGGCGACGGCGGTTTCTTTGGTAGCCGCGCATATCCACGGATAACCGCTGCGGATTTCGTGCAGCCGCCACGCGCTTTCGGCAGCGGCATCATAAGGTGGCAGGGCGGTTTCGGGGGCGATGTGCAAAATGCCCCGATGGGGCAGGACGACGGAACAGATGCCGTCTGAAACACATTCGGCGGTAAAGGCAAGGCAGGGTTCTTGCGCGGCAAGCGGTTCGGCGGATGCTGCCAATTCCGCGCCGACGGCGTAATCTTCAAGGATTTCAAAAACGACTTTGGCACGCAACACAAACATCCGCAGGCGTTTGACCGTTGCTTCAAGCAGGTCTTGCGCCATAATCAGCAGCAAATCGTCCCCACGGTTGACGACAATCATATTGGCGATGACGCGGCCTTTGGGCGTGTTGTAAGTCGCGTAACACGCCTGCCCAGTCTGAAGATTATTGATGTCGTTGGAAAGCTGTCCGTGCAGGAAGGTTTGGCGGTCTTCGCCGCTGACGCGCGCCACGCCGAAAAAGGGCAGTAAGGTTTTCATCATTTGCATACTCTGAAATATAAAGGAAATCTGTTTATGCAGTTGCCGCGTCTTTCTTCACGGCGGTTATTTTGATTTCGACGCGCCACTCCGGACGGGCGAGCCGCACTTCCACGCAGGCGCGGGCGGGCGTTCTGCCGGCGGCAACCCAAGCGTCCCACACGCCGTTCATTTCCGCGTAGTCGTCCATGTCGCGCAGATAGATGACCGCATCCAAAACGTGTGCCTTGTCCGAGCCGCATTCCGCCAGCCAGCGGTCGGTTTGGGCAAGCACGTCGGCAGTCTGTTCGGCAGCCGTTTCACCGTTTTCGGGAACCATGCCGGAGAGGAAAATCAAACCGCCCGCGCAAACCGCTTCGGAATAGCGGGGCGTTGTGCCGAAATATCGGATATCCATATCGGTTTCCTTCGATAAAGGGGATATATGGTAACATTGCGCTTGACCGATTTCCATGTTTTGCATGACGAAAAATGAGTAAACACACTTATCCGATAACACCTGCCGTACGCGTTTTGCGTGAAAACGGCATCGAATTTGAACCTTTTACCTATGCCTATGAGGAACACGGCGGCACGGCGCAGTTTGCCCGACTGTTCGGCAAAGACGAACACTTGGTCATTAAAACCATTGTTTTGCAAGATGAAAACGGTAAGGGGCTGATTGTCTTGATGCACGGCGACAAACAGATTTCAACCCGCAATCTGGCGCGGCATTTGGGTGCGAAACACATCGAACCCGCCACGCCCGCACAGGCAAACAAGTGGACGGGCTATCTGGTCGGCGGCACAACGCCGTTCGGCATCCGGACAAAATTGGATATTTACGTCGAACAGTCGGTGATGGATTTGGAAACCATCTATATCAACGGCGGAAAACGCGGGTTCATTATCGGCATCCGTCCCGGAGATTTAAATATTTTGAACCCGAAAACAATACAGGCGGCGGTTTGACGGGGGAGTATAAAGGAGCAATATGGACAAAGATTTGTATGCCGTATTGGGTGTGTCGCCGCAAGCGGGGGCGGACGAAATCAAACGCGCCTACCGCAAGCTGGCGATGAAATACCATCCCGACCGCAATCCGGGCAATCCGCAGGTGGAAGAAAAGTTCAAAGAAATCCAACGGGCTTACGATACGCTTTCCGACCTGTCGAAACGGATGCAATACGACGCGTCCTTCAGACGGCATGAGGAACGCGGGCGGCAGGAAGAGGCATTCCGCCGCGAACAGGCGCGCAGGGAGCAGTTTTACCGCGAACAGATGCGCCGCGAACAGGCGTTCAGACAGGCGTTTGAACGGCAGGCCTCACGTTCGCGCCATGCTTACGAACCGTCCGGCGGCGGAAGCGGGCGCAACTATGTCCTCGCCGCCTACATCCTGTTCGGTTTGGGTGCAATCATGCAGTTCATGCCCATAGACGGCGTGATTTTCGCCTATATGCCCATAGTCGGCGTGATTCTCGCCTATATGAAACGGAACAGTTTGGACAGCATTGTCTATGCCGCACATGCCGAATACCTGATTAAAACCTTTTGGCGCACATTTTGGCTTTATCTTTTGGGCGCGCTGACTGCCCTTTTGGGTATCGGCGTGCTGATTATTATTGCAACGAACGTCTGGTATTTCTGCCGCATCATCGTCGGCTTTATCCGTTTCAACAGCGGCAGGGCGGTTGCACCCGAGAAATGGATATAGTATGGCTTACCTGTTAATCAGCATCGTGTTCAGCGTGTCGGTTTCCATTTTGCTGAAAATGGCAAGGAAGAAAAAAATCGACATCGCGCAGGCGGTCGCCGTCAATTATGTGGTCGCGGTCATACTGACCCTGCTGGTATTGAAGCCGGATGTCGGCAATATCGGCGCATTTTTGCCGACATGGTGGCTGTTTGCCGCATTGGGCGTGCTGCTGCCGTCCGTATTTGTCATTATGGGCAAATCCGTAGAAGCCGCCGGTATCGTCAAATCCGACGCGGCGCAGCGTTTGTCGCTGTTTTTGCCGATTGTTGCCGCCTTGACGCTGTTTGGCGAAAAACTCAGCGAAGGCAAACTAATCGGGCTGTGCCTCGCATTTGCCGCGCTGTTCTGCCTGCTTTGGAAACACAGCGGTGGCAAAAAATCAGGCAGCGCATGGCGGCAGGTGGTATTGCTGCTGGGCGTGTGGGCGGGTTACGGCATTATCGACATCCTGTTCAAACAGATTGCCAAAAGCGGAACGGCATTTTCAGGCAACCTGCTGATTGCATTTGTGCTGGCGGGTGTGCTGATGTTTGCCTGCCTGTTTGCCAAATCGGTCAGATGGCGCGTTGAGAGTGTGGTCGGCGGCATACTCTTGGGCGGTTTGAATTTTATGAATATCGTAACCTACATCACCGCGCACCAAATGATGAAGGACAATCCCACGCTGGTTTTTGCCGGTATGAATATCGGTGTGATTGTTTTGGGTACGCTTTCGGGCGCACTGTTTTTTAAGGAAAAAATCAACACAATCAATACGGCGGGAATCGTGTTGGCACTGTGTTCCATTACCTGCCTGTTTTATTGGGCGGAGGTCAAGGCACTGTTCGGCATATAATCCGGCTGATTGATATAACAAAATGCCGTCTGAAGCAGCATCCCTGCTTCAGACGGCATTTGCCTGCAACGTTACAGATGGGGGTTCATCAGGTTTTCAGGAGAGAGGATGCGGTTGAGTTCTTCTTCGCTCAACAACCCGCGTTCCAAAACAACCTCGCGCACGCCTTTGCCGGTCTGGGCGCAGATTTTGCCGACCAAGTCGCCGTTGTAGTGGCCAATGTACGGATTCAGATAAGTGACCAAACCGATGGAGTTGAAAACGTAACGTTCGCAGATTTTGCGGTTGACCGTAATGCCTTTGACGCATTTTTCGGCGAGGTTGACCGCGGCATTGCCCAAGAGGGAAATCGTTTCAAACATACATTGGGCGATGACCGGCTCCATCACGTTTAATTGCAGTTGCCCGGCTTCGGCGGCGAAGGTAATCGTCGTGTCGTTGCCGATGACTTTGAAGCAGATTTGGTTGACCACTTCGGGAATCACGGGATTGACTTTGGCAGGCATGATGGAAGAACCGGCCTGCAATTCGGGCAGGTTGATTTCTTTCAAGCCGGCGCGCGGGCCGGAAGAGAGCAGGCGCAAGTCGTTGCAGATTTTGGAGAGTTTGACCGCCGTGCGCTTCAATGCGCCGTGTACCATCACATATGCGCCGCAGTCGGAGGTCGCTTCGATCAGGTTTTCAGTCAGTTTGCAAGACAAGCCGCTGACTTCGGAGAGTTTTTTGACCACCAGTTCGGCGTAGCCTTTGGGCGTGTTCACGCCTGTACCGATGGCGGTTGCGCCCAAATTGACTTCCAAGAGCAGTTGGCGCGTGCGGTCGAGGTTGAGGATTTCTTCTTCCAACAACACTTGGAAAGATTGGAATTCTTGTCCTGCCGTCATCGGCACGGCATCTTGAAGCTGGGTGCGCCCCATTTTCAAAACGTCTTTAAATTCTTCGGCTTTGGCGGCAAAGGCATTTTTCAGGACGGCCAGTTTGTCGAGTAATTCGCCGATGCTGTAATACACGGCAAGGCGGAAGCCCGTGGGATAGGCATCGTTGGTGGATTGGCTGGCGTTGACATGATCCATCGGATTGACGATGTCGTAGCGGCCTTTTTCGTATCCCAAGACTTCCAATGCGAGGTTGGCGATAACTTCGTTGGTGTTCATATTGACCGAAGTTCCCGCACCGCCCTGATAAACGTCGGACGGGAATTGGTCGAGGCAGCGGTTGTTTAACAATACTTCGTCGCAGGCTTTTTCAATGGCGGCGGCGATTTCGGGTTTTACTGCACCCAATTCGCCGTTTGCCTGCGCGGTTGCTTTTTTCACCATCACCATACTGCGGACAAACTGCGGCACGTCGGAAATTTTTTGTGTGGAGATTTTAAAGTTTTCAATGGCGCGCAGAGTGTGGATGCCCCAATACACTTCGGCGGGAATCTCGCGGTCGCCCAATAAATCGTGTTCGATACGGACAGTCATGTTTTTACCTTTGTAAGTCGGATAATTAATATTGAAAAAATGCGCCATCGGAAAGATGCCGCAGCAGGACGAACACTATACCAGTTGGGCGGCGTTGTCTATGGTGTTTTCAAGAACAATGCCGTCTGAACGCCGAAATGCCGCGTCTTAAGGATGCTGCTCCGGCAGGTCTGCCAGCGTTTTCCGCGCCAGCGTCGCACCGAGGTTATGGCGGTGCAGCCCCAAAACCATGCCCGTCCACACACCGCGTCCGCTCGGGTCGGTCAGCAGCGCAACGCCTCCGGTCAGCCATTGGTAGAGGGAATGCGGAAGCACATGGACGGAATATGCCGCATCATGCCTGCCGCGATAACGGACACGCCCGAACGCACCATAAACAACCAGTTCCTTATCATCGATATAAACCGATTTGCACGTCGTCAGCGCATACCACCAACGCTCCATGCGCCACATCCAAAACACGGAAAAACCCGCCGTCAAGACGCTGTAAACCGAATCGGATACGGGAGGAACACCCCATTCGAGCAACTGGTTTCCGCCGCCCATCCAAAGCAGCAGACCGAAAAACAGCGCAAGCAGCGGCTGAAACAACCTGCCGCGCAGAACGGAATGCCGGAACAGCAGCCCTTCGCCCGCAACAGAAACCCCGAACGGCAAATCACGTTTTAAGGTTCTGATGTATTCGGAAAGGTTGGTCGGATTGAGATGCGGTGCAGCCATATCGGTTTTCGGTTTGCAGCATGTGGAACAATGCCGTTTGAAGGGGTATACCTTTTGAGTCCTTACAGGCTTAGGAAGAGGGCAAAACATACCGCAAAACATACCATAAAAAACGGTAACGGATAGTTGTAAACGGTTGATGACGATTATAGACAATAACGGATTTTCCCAATGAAATTATTGTTTGAATAATAAAAAATCCCAAACCGTAAAAGTTTGGGATTCGTATTTGGCAGAGAGGAAGGGATTCGAACCCTCGATACGCTATTCACGTATACACGCTTTCCAGGCGTGCGACTTAAACCACTCATCCACCTCTCTAATGGCGGAATTTATCCTTAACAGGGTAAATTCTTATTGGTGCCCAGGAGAAGACTCGAACTTCCACACCCGTGAGGATACCAGCACCTGAAGCTGGCGCGTCTACCAATTCCGCCACCTGGGCAATCTAAATATTGAAATAAAGCAAAGTATTTGATTTGGTGCCCAGGAGAAGACTCGAACTTCCACACCCGTGAGGATACTAGCACCTGAAGCTAGCGCGTCTACCAATTCCGCCACCTGGGCTTTGCTTTATTTACTGTTTTGCGGTACAGTGTCCTTCCGCAAAGAAGTCGCTATTATATAGGTCATAAAAAGAATGTCAACGGTCAAAATGAATAAAAATATTAAATATTTAAATTTACGGGAAAAAGACCCGTTTTTAAGTCGTGAAAAACAGCGTTATGAACATCCTTTGCCCAGTCGGGAATGGATAATCGAATTGTTGGAGCGCAAAGGTGTGCCTTCAAAAATCGAATCGCTCGCACGCGAGCTGTCGATTACGGAAGACGAGTATGTCTTTTTTGAACGCCGTCTGAAAGCGATGGCGCGGGATGGTCAGGTTTTAATCAACCGCCGGGGCGCGGTTTGCGCCGCAGACAAGCTGGATTTGGTCAAATGCCGCGTCGAGGCGCATAAGGACGGTTTCGGCTTCGCCGTACCACTCATGCCGACGGACGAAGGGGATTTCGTTTTATACGAACGCCAGATGCGTGGTGTCATGCACGGCGACATTGTTACCGTCCGCCCCGCCGGTATCGACCGCAGAGGCCGCCGCGAAGGTACGGTTTTGGATATTGTAGAACGCGCGCAAAGTAAAGTGGTCGGCTGTTTCTATATGGATCGCGGCGTGGCGATTTTGGAAGCGGAAGACAAACGCTTGAACCAAAGCATTGTCTTGGAACCTAGCAGTGTCGTGCATTTCAAACCCGAATCCGGTCAGGTCATCGTCGGCGAAATCGAGGTTTATCCCGAGCAAAACCGCCCAGCCGTAGCGAAAATCATTGAAGTATTGGGCGATTATGCCGACAGCGGCATGGAAATCGAAATTGCCGTGCGCAAACACCATTTACCACACCAATTCAGCGAAGCGTGTGCCAAAGCCGTGAAAAAAATTCCCGACCATGTACGCAAAAGCGATTTGAAAGGCCGCGTCGATTTGCGCGACCTGCCTTTGGTAACGATAGACGGCGAAACGGCGCGCGATTTCGACGACGCGGTGTTTGCCGAAAAAATCGGGCGCAATTACCGTTTGGTCGTGGCGATTGCCGATGTCAGCCATTATGTCCGCCCCGATGACGCTATCGACACGGACGCGCAGGAACGCAGCACCAGCGTTTACTTCCCGCGCCGCGTGATTCCCATGTTGCCGGAAAACCTGTCCAACGGCATCTGCTCGCTCAATCCCGATGTCGAGCGTTTGTGCATGGTGTGCGACATGGTCATCACTTACGCGGGCAATATTAAAGAATACCGCTTCTACCCTGCGGTTATGCGTTCCCATGCCCGCCTGACGTACAACCAAGTCTGGGATTGGATTTCAGACGACCTCGACCATCCGCACAAAGCCCAAATCGACACCCTTTACAAACTCTTCAAAATCCTTCAGAAAAAACGCTTCGAACGCGGCGCGGTGGAGTTTGAAAGCGTCGAAACCCAAATGCTTTTCGATGACAACGGCAAAATCGAAAAAATCGTGCCCGTTGTCCGCAACGACGCCCATAAATTGATTGAAGAGTGTATGTTGGCGGCGAACGTCTGCGCGGCAGAATTCCTGATAAAAAACAAGCACACCGCCCTCTTCCGCAACCACTTAGGTCCGACATCTGAAAAACTCGCCACCCTGCGCGAGCAGCTCGGCTTACTGGGTTTGCAACTGGGCGGCGGCGACAACCCGACACCGAAAGACTATGCCGCGCTTGCCGAACAATTCAAAGGCAGGCCCGATGCCGAATTGCTGCAAGTCATGATGTTGCGCTCCATGCAGCAGGCAGTTTACGAACCGCATTGCGACGGACACTTCGGTCTTGCCTACGAAGCATACGCCCACTTCACCTCTCCCATCCGCCGCTATCCCGACCTGACCGTCCACCGCGCCATCAAAGCCGTGTTGAACCAGCAAACCTACACGCCAAACAAAAGCTGGCAGGCTTTGGGCGTGCATACTTCGTTTTGCGAACGCCGTGCCGACGATGCCGGCCGCGACGTGGAAAACTGGCTGAAAACCTATTATATGCGCGATAAAGTCGGCGAAATATTCGAAGGCAAAATCTCCGGGGTGGCAAATTTTGGAATATTTGTCACTTTGGACGATATCCATATCGACGGTCTGGTGCATATCAGCGATTTGGGCGAAGACTATTTCAACTTCCGCCCCGAAATCATGGCAATCGAAGGCGAACGCAGCGGCATCCGTTTCAATATGGGGGACAGGGTTGCCGTCCGGGTCGCGCGCGCCGATTTGGATGACGGAAAAATCGATTTTGTCCTGATTACGGGTGGCACGTCCGGCAGAAAGTATTCCGGAAAAAACAAAATACCCAATGCGGAACCCAAAAGGAAAAAAGCCAAACCATCCAAGAAAAATGCCCCGTCAAACGGCAAATTGGAAAAAGGCGGGAAAGAGCAGGAGGGGAAAAGTAAAAAATCCGTTTCCATCAAAATAAAGAAAGCCAAGAATAACCGCTAATCCGTATCGAGGAAGTTGCCGATGCGGTCGAACTTGACCTTTTTCCAATCCGATTTCCCCATTCTGTTTACGCTTGTGCGCAATGCAGAACGCTATTTTGCCGACGATTCCAATACGTTGGTGATGAAAACCCGTCAGTTTGCCAAGCTGACGGCGAAAACCGTGGCGGCAAACTATGGACTGGCGGAGTCGGAAAACGGTTCGTAGTCGGATCTGCTCAAACAGTTGCATGTTATGGCATTAATCGAGATATGCTGCATCTTTTCCACAGCTTGCGTAAGTCCGGCAATGCGGCAACGCACGTATTTAACGACGACCGTAAAGCGGCGGTAGAAAGTTTAATGGCGGCGTGGCAGATTGCATTGTGGTTTTGCCGCATTTTTGCCGACGGGCAGGAAGATTTTGTGTCGGAAGCCTTTAATCCTGCCTATTTGCAGACACAAAGTACGCTAGAAAATCCGTCGGTTTCCAACGGAGAAGAGCAACGCCTGTTGAAAGCGCAAGAAGCGGAATTGGCAAAATTGCGCGCGGAATTGGTGGCGAAAAGCGAAAAAGAACAACAGGTACGCCGCGACCAATTGGACACACATTTTGCCCACAGCCTCCAGATGCGGGATTTGGATGAAAAACAAATCCGCCTGCTGTTGATTGATGCCCAACTGCGCGAAGTCGGTTGAGAAGCGGATACGGAAAATCTGAACTACCAAAAAGGCACGTATCCAGAAAAAGGGCGGAATTTGGCGATTGCCGAATATCCGTGCGGCAAGGACAGGGCGGATTACGTGCTGTTCTGCGGTTTGATGCCGATTGCCACGGCGGATGAAGCGCACCAAGAAAAATCTCGGCATTTTCTGAAAAAAAACTTTGGCAGTTTATTGCACTATTTGCAACTCCCTTGCACTTTTATAAAAGCGACGGTTATCGTCGCTTTTGTTTTACCGGTTGCAGATAACCGGTTCGCCGCTTGAGACCTTTGCAAAATTCCCCAAAATCCCCTAAATTCCCACCAAGACATTTAGGGGATTTCTCATGGACACCTTCTTCCGGCAAACCGCACAAGCCAT
>NZ_CATQFT010000059.1:0-205 GCF_958267405.1 Neisseria maigaei
AAGGCGTGGCAAGCCAACGTTAAGCTGTTGAGTCGTTTTAAGTGTAATTCGGGGCAGAATTGGTAAAGAGAGTCGTGTAAAATATCGAGTTCGCACATTTTGTTGTCTGATTATTGATTTTTGGCGAAACCATTTGATCATATGACAAGATGTGTATCTACCTTAACTTAATGATTTTGATAAAAATCATTAGGGGATTCATCAG